>JBJKQZ010000620.1:0-3087 GCA_046704865.1 Terriglobia bacterium | reverse complement strand
GTCCTCAGCATAGTTGTCAACTTCGTAGAGCGGAAGCGTTGGCGAGGTCACTGCCAGCAGGAATATGGGCTGGTCGGCCGGATTCACTTTTTTGAGTGTCGGTGGGAAGGGCATATTGGCCGGCAGTTGATTGGCTGCCGCTGCGATGGCTGACTGAACGTCCAGGGCCGCAGAATCGAGGTTGCGGCTGAGATCGAATTGCAGGGTGATTGACGTGCTGCCAAGAGAACTGGTTGACGTCATGGAATCGAGGCCGGCAATGGTGGTGAACTGCTTTTCAAGCGGTGTGGCCACAGACGAAGCCATCGTTGAGGGGTTGGCGCCTGGAAGCCCCGCGGATACCTGGATGGTGGGGAAGTCAACGTTCGGGAGGTCGCTGACGGCCAGGTCCCGGTAGCCGACGATTCCGAAAAGAAGGATGGCCAGCATCACCAGGCTGGTCATAACCGGCCGGCGAATGAATGGTTCGCAGAAATTCATGACAATCTCGTCCCGCTACAACGTCTTGGTAAAGTAAACCTTGGTGCCCGGAACCAGGCGCACTTGCCCGTCCGTCACCACAGTTTCACCCGCAGCGAGTCCCTGCACAATTTCCGTCTGGTTGTTGACCGTTTGCCCCACTTGCACCTTGCGGACGTCAACGGTCTTGTTCGGCTTCACCACAAAGACGTAATTGCCCTGCTGACCCGCCTGCACGGATTGTGAGGGCACTACCAGCACATTTTGCTGCTCTCCCAGGTTCAGAACCACGTTGGAATACTGTCCTGGCCAAAGGTGATGATCAGAGTTGGGGAATGTCGCCATCAACTGAATCGTCCCCGTGTTGGTATCCACCATATTATTCACAAAGGTCAGGATGCCGGTTTCCGCAGTAGTGCCGCCGGGCGGCGTGGCTTTCACGCGCAAACGGGCACGGGCCATGTATTCCTTGATGGTTTCCAGATACTGCTGGGGAACGGAAAAGTTGACGTATATCGGTTCCACCTGGTTGATGACCACCAGAATTGGGAGATCATTGGCCTTTACGGTTGCGCCCGGAGAGACCAGTTGCGCTCCCGTAACTCCGGTGATTGGCGCGAAAATGGAACAATAAGAAAGCTGGATTTTGGCCGTTCGGATGGCAGCCTGATCGGCGCGGACGGTGGCTTCTGCGGCGGTGGAGGTTGCGAGTGACTGGTCGTATTGCTCCGGGGAAACGATACCTTCCTTATAAAGCTCTTTGCTGCGCGCCAGTTCCGCCTGGCTTAGTTGGGCCTGCGCTTTGTCCCTTGCCAGTGCGGCTTGTGCCTGGGCAACGGCAGCAAGAAAGGGATCTTTATCCAGGGTGATAAGAAGGTCGCCCTTTTTGACAAACTGTCCCTGCCGGTAATGCACCGCCTGGACAATTCCGGCAACCTGCGACTCCACCTGAACCGTCTGGAAGGCCTGGCCCGTGCCAATGGCTGTTAATTGGATGGGAATGGTGGAGCGGTCAACCTGTGCGATCATCACCGGCACAGGCGCCATGTCCTGGGGCCTTTCGATGGCCCCGCTGGTGGTTGAACCGTGCGACGGCGCGTCACCACTGGAGCACGCGCCAAGAAACGTTACACACACAATTGTGAGGAGAATAAAGATTTTACGAAAACTGTCCATTTGTCCCAATTCTGTTTGCGGCGACATTATGCCACATTTGCTTTTTCAGGAAAAGACACGACCGGACGATTTCGATTTTCTTTCAATCTTTTTCGCTTGAGCCGCCGCGCGGCCGTGAGCCCACTCTTGCGAACGGATGGAACATTGCAGAAAATAGCTGCGAGGCCTGGCATACATCCAAGCGAGCCCCGGCAAATTTTTACACGACATATTTATAGACTGGAAATAGAGGAATGGAGTTACACGATCAAACGAGATTCCCTTGCAGAATTCAGGTGCGTATGGTGAGCCGTGAGGGAATCGAACCCCCAACCTACTGATTAAGAGTCAGTTGCTCTGCCAATTGAGCTAACGGCCCGCAAATCTCAACGGAGTGGAATCACCACGTCACTCAAAAGAGTTTAGCATAAACCGGCTTTTCATTTTAAGGGTCTTGTCGCCTGATGATCAAAATGTCCTTCCTGCGTATAACATCGGGAATTGATTTATCATCAGGGAAGTGGCTTACAGACTGGGTAAACGACGGCAGGGCGGAGTTTCCAGCGGTTTTCTATTTGCCGGATAGTCTGACGACCTGAATAAAGGAGCAGGCAAGCGATGGCGGTTGTGAATCTCAATGAAGTTGCAATTGTTATTCGTCCCGAAAAGGACAATGTTGCGGTTGTGAAAACGGATTTTCTGGATCGGGGAGCAGAGCTTCAATATAACGGCGGGACAATCTCTCTTTCAGGACGCGCGCTGCGCGGCCAGAGCTTTGCCATCAAGGATATTCCGAAGGGAAAGCCCTTCGTTACGCTCGGTGACCCCATAGGCCTTGCCTCACGCGCTGTGCGTGCGGGAGATCCTCTTGATGAAACAAACATCGATAACCGCCTGCCGCGCCTTCGGGTCCGCTATCGCGACAACCCAGCTCCAAATGCGATTGATCCTGATCTTGCGGCGCGCACATTTGAGGGTTATGTCAGGAATGACGGCAGCGTCGGAATTCGAAATTACGTGGGTATCGTGACTTCCGGGATGTGTTCATCTGCGGAGGCGCGGGAGATTGCGTTTCGCGCCATGCATGAGATATACACCCGCGACAAGTATCCCAACGTCGATGGAGTTGTTCCCATCGTCCATGATTCAGGATGCGGAATGCCGGATGGGCGGGCCGTAGGAATCTTGAACCAGCTCCTGACCAATACACTGCGCCATCCCAACATCGGATCTGCGATATACGTTGACCTGGGCTGCGGCAAGACATGCGTGGAATGTTCAGTGCCTGTTTTTGAAAAGCAAATCGAGAATTACAACCAGCGGGTAGTGAACCTGACCATTCAGCAGGCAGGAGGCGGCCGGCGGACAGTTGAGAAGGGGCTGGCGATGGTTGAAAAGTTGCTGGATGTTGCCAACCAGTGTGCAAGAAAGCCGGTTTCAATTTCAAAACTGATTGTCGGGACGGAGTGCGGC
>JBJKQZ010000619.1:0-2555 GCA_046704865.1 Terriglobia bacterium | reverse complement strand
TGCCCTTGTCTGGGTGGCAAGCCTGCCATTGTTGATGGCCCTTATTGCGGAAAGGCGCTGGTCTCGTGGTTTCTGGCTTGGGTACGTGGCCGGGGCTACCTTCCTCGCTGGCAGTTGCTACTGGTTTATGAATGTGATGCAGGGCTATGGAAACTTGAGCCTGATCGTTGCCGGGGGAGTCCTGGTTCTATTCGTGATTGTTTTCGCCAGCATCTACGGCGTTTTTGTACTGATTGAAACCCTGGTTGCAAACAAGTCTGTGAAAGCGGCCCTGGTCCTGAGCCCTTTTCTTTGGGTAGCAATGGAACTGGCCAGGACCTACCTTATTACAGGATTCCCGTGGAACCTGCTGGGATATGCTGTTCGTCCGGTTGGACTGGAACAATTGGCGTCCTTTACAGCGGTCTACGGACTTTCGTTCCTGGCTGTTGCCACCAGCGCGTTGATTTCATGGGCGCTTTTGGAACCGGCTCATCGAATGCGATGGATGGTACTGGCTGCATGGGTCACGGTGCTGGTTTCCGCAAATTGGTTTTTGCAACCGCCCCCTCCGCAACCCGAGCCGGATGTTGCGATTTTGGTCCAGCCTGACATTCCATTGGGAGAAAGCGCCATGGAGTCCTGGGTTCCATGGACGAATCCCGGGCCTCTCGACAAACTTGTAGAAGACAGTGTAAAAGCTGTCCGCAAATCGGGGCCAACTCCGTCCGTCCCTCCACTTCTGGTGTGGCCGGAGAGTTCGGCCCCGTTCTTTTATGGCCGGGACCCTGTTTTTCGTGATGCTATAAATTCTATGGCTGAACAGGCGGATGCCTACGTCGTCAGCGGCACTGTGACGTTTGTTGGACAGGGAACTTCACAGCCACAAAATGCAGCAGTTCTGCTGGCGCCGGACGGCCATTTACTGCTTCATTATGTTAAAATTCATCTAGTGCCCTTTGGCGAATAGGTGCCTTGGTGGGCGTTCCCGGGGAAGGTTGGAAAGATAACTGCGCAGGTTGGCGATTTTGTGCCTGGGAAATCCGTTCAGGTGGCTAATACCCCGGAAGGCGTAATCGGGATCTTCATCTGCTATGAGGCCATTTTCCCTCAACTGGTGCGGAAGTTTGCTGCCGACGGGGCAGGCGTCTTGGTGAACATTTCCGATGACGGGTGGTACGGCGATACTTCCGCCCCGTTTCAGCACTTTGAGATGGCGCGGTTTCGGGCGATCGAGAACGGGCGATTCATCCTGCGTGGTACCAATAATGGCATCACAGCGATTATTGACCCTTACGGCAGGGTCCGTAAGCGGATTCCACGCAACCAGCGGGGAATCCTGACGGGCCATTTTCGTTACCTGTCAAAGAAGACGTTTTACACAAAATACGGCGATGTTTTTGCCTGGTTGTGCGTTGCCGTGACGGTCGGAATGGTCGTCCTGTTGATGCTATCGCCGGATGTTCTCCGTTCGGACCAGGTTGAATCCCAGAGCGACCCATAGGAGTTATTGTGATTGAAGAACTGACGAGAGAATTTGACGAACTGAGGCGTCGAGTCCAGGAACTACGGAGTTTTCTTTGACGCTGCAGGACAACGCCGCGATCTGGAAGCTATTGAAAAGCAGATAGCCCGCCCCAACTTTTGGGAGGACCAGCAGAACTCCCAGAAAGTCCTTACACACCGCAAGCGATTGGAGTCTGCCATACAATCAGACGAGCACCTAGCCTCGAAACTGGCAGACCTTGAAGCCTACTTCGAACTGGCTGGTGAAGGCGAAAGTGTATTGCAGGAGATCCGTGCTGAGTTGGATGCCCTGCGTGCTGAGGTGGATCAGCTTGAAACCACCAGTCTGTTGCCAAGCGAAAATGACCAGTTGAATGCGATTGTGACGATCCATCCGGGCGCTGGCGGTACGGAATCGCAGGACTGGGCGGAAATGCTCCTGCGTATGTACCGGCGGTGGGCTGAGCGGCATAACTTTAAGTTCACGCTGAACGATTACCAGTCAGGTGAAGAAGCCGGATTGAAGTCGGCAACCTTCACTGTTACGGGGGACTATGCCTATGGGCTGTTGAGCGCTGAAAGCGGCGTCCATCGCCTTGTGCGCATTTCTCCGTTCGACCAGGCGGCCCGGAGGCACACTTCCTTTGCCTCAGTGTACGTCAGCCCTGAAATCGATGACAGTATCTCGATTGAAATAAAGCCCGATGAGTTGAAGGTCGAGACATACCGCTCAACAGGGAAGGGCGGCCAGCACGTCAACACAACCGATTCCGCCGTGCGCATCACTCATATTCCCACGGGAACTGTGGCTCAGTGCCAGAACGAGCGGTCGCAGCATCGCAATCGTGAAATGGCGATGAAGTTCCTGCGCTCGCGCTTGTATGCTGTGGAACTCCAGAAGCGGCGCGAGGCGGCGCAAAAGCTGGAGGATTCCAAGGGAGAAATCGCGTTTGGCAATCAGATCCGATCTTACGTGCTTCATCCTTACCGTCTTGTAAAGGACCATCGGACCAAATTTGAAGTGGGTGACACAGACCGAGTGCTTGATGGTGATATCGATCCGTTTATCC
>JBJKQZ010000618.1:0-3162 GCA_046704865.1 Terriglobia bacterium | reverse complement strand
ACTTTGGAGCAACCAACGGCGCCGCGGTAAATTTTGCACCGCGCCTCGGCCTGGTCTACGCCCTCGACCAGAGCGCAAGAACCGTTCTCCAGGCGGGCGCGGGGATGTTCTACGACCGCACGCCCATGCTTGCCGCCGATTTTTCAAACAACCCCATGCGCATCGTGACGCCGCTCGATCTCAGTGGTTCTCCAGTGGGGCCTGCCATACCCTATCAGAATGTGTGTGCCCGTATCGTCACGGGCACTGCCCAGACTCTCCCGGACTGCTCGAACCTGGAAAGCACGCCTCGCAACCTGACCTGGCGGGCGCAGGTTACGCACCACTTCTCCCGCAAGCTGACGGCTAAATTCAGCACTCTTTACAGCCACACCACCAGGCTCTTTGTTATCAATCCGGATGTGCAGCCGGGCGGCGCCGGGCTCATGCAATTGACCAACGGAGGAATTTCACGCTATCACGAGTACGAATTCACAATGGATTACAAGGCGGGAGAGAATGCCAACCTGAGCATGTCGTATGTTCGGAGCAGCAGCCGGGGTGATTTGAACACAACCGATAACATCTTTGTTCCGCTTGAAGTGCCGGTGATCCGCCCGGACGTTTATGCCAACCTGCCAGCGGATGTTCCCAATCGCCTGACAGGCTTTGGAATGTTCAAGCTTCCGTGGAAGATCACCTTGAGCCCCTCGGTCGATTTGCATTCAGGATTTCCCTACTCCAATATCGACGAACTTCACAACTATGTGGGCGAACCCAATGGCCAGAGATATCCCATCTTCTTTTCCCTTAACTGGCGCATGTACAAAGACTTTCCTCTTCCGTTCCACATCCATCGCGGCCATACTTTCCGGTTTGGAATCTACTCCATCAATACAACCGGCCGGCTAAATCCCGAGGCCGTTTATAACAACATCACGTCGCCCATGTTCGGACACTTTAACGGCTTTAATAAGAGAGTTAACGGAATCGTGATTGAGTTCACTCAATAATTGGAACTCTCTATCCGTCCTCCTTTGGTTTTGCTAATGGACTTTTTCGGGAAAAGAAAAGACAGGGTCGATATCAACTGGCACGTCCTGGCATTTGGCGAGGGCACTCTGCAGGGTTGACGGCATTTTATCGTAGCGATCGAACCAGGCCTCGGCCCTGGCGCGATTGCCGGTCGCCTCAATCTGCAAAAGTTCGCGGGATAATTTTGCAAGGGCCTCGGGCATGCGGCGGTAATCGATGTGGTAATGGCGATCCTGAGGGTTCCGGGTGATAGCCTTCTGCTCGCTCAGGAAATTGAACTCCATAATTTCCGCTTTCCCGTGCGCTTCACCAATACCATAGCGTACTGTCCGAAAAATGCCACCCACATAGGACGCGTAGCTAGTGTTGAGCGCCGAGTTCGGAATCGCACGATGGTCAACCAACCACTTCAGTCCGTACATTCCCACAACATCCGCTTTGGCTTCTTCCAGAGCCGAGTAAATCGGGCCTATCGCTTCAGGAATACTGACCTGCCTGTTTCTGACTTTTGCAAACGCCGGTCCCAGACCATGGGAAATTTCGTGCATCACTACCATGGCCATAAAACCGTCTCCGGTAACCTGCGCCGCCTGCCCGGGCTCCATCAGGTGCCTGACCAGAGGCAGGATCACGTCCTTTACCCGCGCATCCATGAAGTTCTTGAAGAAGATCTTCTTGGTGCCCTTGGTCTGATGGATTCTGGGATCATTCGGCAGGTTGTCGGCCACGGCCTGGTAACCATGCCTCAGGTCTCCGGCGCGGAAAGGCGAATCCACTACCTCCATGGGAGTCCGATGGCCTTGGAGGGTGGGCAAATCAGCGGACGGAAGAGGCAAATTGCGCTGGATCATCGGAATGTATCTCTCATACAAATCCAGCTTCTTGCTTTCAGCATCGTTACGGATCAGCACCGCGGCGCCGTATGACGTCTTCACTCCAAGCAGACCGTCGAGGTAGGTTTCGTAGGGAGCAAAAATTACATCAATTTTCGGATTCTTCAAATCCAGCCACTGGATGTCGCTGGGGTAATAGTTGTCATCCAGCAGGGCCTCAGCGCGCGCCGTCAGAAACTTTGCAAACATTTTGTCACTGGAAAGCGCCGCAGCATCACGAAGGTCTGCCGCCGCTTTATCCAGAAACGGTTTGTACGCCACGTTGTAAGGGATGGCTGCGAGGTCCTCGTCTTCACGCCGGACAATACTGTAGGGGCTGTATATTTCTCCTTTGGCGCTGGGATTCAACTCGAGATACGCATCAATTTCCGCCCGCGTCAAATCCGGCGGATAAAGCCAGTGTCCAGGAGGCATGGGGCGCGTTCCCACAAACGGCTTGTTATCGTCCAGAAGATCAAACCGGCTCCCGTTGATCATCAAAAATCTCCGCAGAGCAACGTCTGCCGGGTCCTTTTTGCCCTCCAGCGACTTGTAGAGATCGAGGGCATCGGGATCACTCTGGCGCCAGAAGATATCGTCCAGATAACGGCAGGCGTCCACGAGCTTCTCGACTACCTGGCGTTGATTGTCCGTTAAACCGGAAGCGTCATAGGGCATTTCCACTCGGCGCCATTTTGCAAGGCGCGAAGAGAGGTCGGGAGCGATAACACCATCATCAGAAATCTTGCTCACACCCGGATTTTTGGGGCCGGTGCATGCCATGGAACACCCGATGAACAGAATGAGAATCCCCAAAAGGATGTTTCGTTTCACGCTGGCTCCCTTCTCAGACACGCGCGAGTGCCGCCATGCCCGACGGTTAAGATACCGGCCATCCTTTGTTCTACCCGAACCTTTACCGGCTGCCCCTCTCGCTCCCGAGATAATGCTCAAAAAAGTCAGAAGCCGCCTGATAGGAACGGAGCCACGTCGAGTGCAGAAGGAAATCATGGACCTCATCCGGAAACACGATCTGCTGAAAAGGTACTCCCAGCCTTCGAAGGGCCTCCACCAATTGGACCATTTCCTTGAAGGGAACCGTTCGGTCATCATCTCCCTGGATCAGCAACACAGGCGAACGCCAGTTCTTGACATAGGCCAGAGGCGAAGATTCATATGCGAGCCGCACCGCCTCCGGCTGCCTCTGCTTGAAATAAGATGGGACCGAATCCGGCACCTCAAAATTCCAGTCGTGCACACCTGACATGTCTACGCC
>JBJKQZ010000617.1:0-8346 GCA_046704865.1 Terriglobia bacterium | reverse complement strand
TACGGCAGGTTCTGGACTGGATGTCGACCGGTAAAATCCGGTTGAGGATTGGATTGAAACTTCCGTTGGAACAAGCGGCCGAGGCCCATCGCAGGATGGAAGCCCGACAGACGACCGGAAAGATTTTATTGACCGTTGAGTAAGAGAAGGGAAAAGGATGAGCACAGTGAGTTCGACAACAACCAAAGTTATTAGACGCGCGAAGCGACTCTCGGGATTGGTACGCATTCCTGGCGATAAATCCATTTCGCACCGTTACGCCATTCTTGCTGCTATTGCCGAGGGCAAAAGTCACAGCCACTCATTTGCGGAGAGCGTGGACTGCCAGAGCACGCTGGAGTGCCTGAAAAAGCTGAAAGTAAAAATCGATAGAAAGGGAAGTGATGTAACTGTTGAGGGCGCCGGGCTCGGTGGTCTGCAGGCCTCTGCCGGACCTCTTGATGCCGGCAACTCGGGTTCAACAATCCGGATGTTGTCAGGAATTCTTTCCGGCCAGCCGTTCCAGACTGTAATTGGCGGCGACGCTTCGCTTTCCCGCCGGCCGATGAAGCGCATCATTGAACCTTTGACGCGCATGGGCGCCCGCATCACGTCAATGGGAGGTGGTTTGCCGCCGCTCACAATTGAAGGTGGAAACCTTGTTCCCGTACATTACGAATTGCCCGTGGCCAGTGCGCAGGTGAAAACCGCGGTTCTCTTCGCCGGCCTATACGCTGATGGAGTCACCGAGGTCGTTGAGCCTCACCTGACCCGCAACCACAGCGAAATTGCGCTCAAAGAGTTCGGTGCTGAAATTGACCGTCAGGAGAATACGATCAGCATCCGTGGACGGAGCCACTTGGTAGCGCAGGAAGTGACAGTGCCTGGAGATATATCTTCCGCGGCATTCTTTCTTGTGGCGGGGCTGCTTATTCCAGGATCAGACCTCACTTTTGAGAATATCGGACTTAATCCCACGCGAACTGCAATCCTGGACTATCTACGGTCGATCGGTGGAAACATCAGCACTCTCAGTTGTGAAAGCAGGAGTGGCGAACTGGCGGGAAATGTTCGCGTGAAGGCTGGTTCATTAAGGGGCGGCGCGGTCCCCATAGAATCGATCCCCGGCCTTATAGATGAATTGCCGGTTCTGGCTGTGCTGGGAACTCAGACCGAGGAGGGGGTTGTCTTTCGCGGGGCGCAGGAGCTTCGCGTTAAGGAAAGCGACCGCATCCCAGCTGTGGCGGATAATCTTCGTCGGATGGGCGCGGAAGTGGAGGAATTTCCAGACGGAATGCGAATTCCAGGACGGCAACAGCTCAAAGGAGCGGGGATTTCAAGCTATGGCGATCACCGCATCGCCATGGCCTTTAGTATTGCGGGTCTAGTCGCTGACGGGACCACTACAATCGATGACAGCGGTTGCGTGCAGATATCTTTCCCCACTTTTTTCGAGAAAATCGCGCAGGTGTCACATTAGCGGGCAGATGGCGTAGTAGTGAAATCAACTGTGCGTACGGACACGGCACGATCCCTGGCTGCGGCGGTCGACGTTGGAGTCGGTAGCGCCTGGGGCTGAGTGCGAAGCAGGTGGATGGCGCCATAAGATGAAGAAAGTCGAATCAGCGGGCCGTTTTTCCCGTACGTGCCGCTGATGGCAGGCATGGGTGGCTCTTTTGAAACCTTCAACCCCGGAAAGTCAGAGCTGACGTCGCCGTTGTGGGAAACGGCGTCGATCTGGAAATTCGATGCTGGCGGAAGCGATAACGTGATATCACCTTTTTTGAGATCAACCTCGATGGGGTGAGTGGGCGGGATGGCTGTTTTGAGGTGAACGTCGCCGTTGCTGTTGACGATCTTCACGTTATATTTGAAGTTCTCGAGTCGGATGTCCTTGTCCCGCGTCGTGAGCTCAAATGGCCCGCCCACGTCACTCGCTGTCAGGTTACCCATATCCATTGATAGCGCGCCTCCGAGCTTTTGCGTGGTCAAGTTTGTCCGTGATGAGTTGTAGCGGAGTGTCTGGGCAATGTTCTCGAACCGTGTGGTCCCTGAGAAGCTGCCTTCGACAGTAACTGACCCGGTCACAGTACCAACAGCGATGTCGCCGCCCCGGCCTTCAATTTCCACATTGCCGTCAATGCTGTGAGCGGAAGTTGATCCCCGCGACTGGTGAATGCGAAGAACGCCTTCAATGCCAGTTGCGTGTATATCGCCGTGACGGGTGGTCAACGTCTGATTGCCCTTCATGTGGCTGACGACAACATCGCCCTCATCGTCCGTGACTTCCGTGGAAGTGGATTGGGGTACACTGACGACCATGTCCAGCCTCACGGTCCTGCCACTATGCGGAAGCGAATCGAGGTTGGATCCCAGCTCGTACTGCCCGCCGTTCTCTGTGATCTGGAATTTCAAGCCGTCTGCAATTTTCCTGGCAACGGACTCATTCTCAGCCCAGATTGTTTCCTGAATAACTGCTCCGATGCTTTGCTGGTCCGAACCGCGGATGTCCACATTGCCCCTCCGGTTAACGATCAGGAGGTGCGGACTGCCATTGACATCGTGGGAAACCTTCTGCGTAAACGTATACGAATTGAAGAAGATTTCTGCGAACTGCTGGTCTGTCATGCCATAACGGACGGCCAGTCGCCCCAGGGCCGTAGAATGGTCTTTGAGAGAATTGTTCCCATAATGAGAAGGATGATCAAGAGAAACACTTCACCCCCAGAAAAGAGTGAGCGCGGCGCCGTCTCCGGGTGGCTCCTGGCCTGAACATAGTCGATCAGCTTGGAAATTCCCCAGAAGATAATCAGCAACGGCCAGTACTTTGCGATCAGGTGCCAGGGTCGAACGGCAGGATTGAAATTCTGATAGAGGAAAAGAATGCCGACGCCGATGAGGGTCAGCGCCCAAAAGATAGAACCGCGGTGATGCCGGTAGGTGCTCATATTTAAACCCTCCCCTCAGGACGAACTTCGCATCATGGACTCGAAGGCGTCTATTTTCCTGGCCACCCTGACTCCAGCAGTTTCGCAAGGCCAATCACGATCAGAAGTGCCGGCCATGTCTTCCCAACTCCCCAATCTGGAACAAACTGTCCCACCAGGAACATCACTCCGAGGGCGATTAGAATGATCGGCCCTGTGAATCCGTACCTCTCTCCATGATGTCGCAGCCGGGGTTCATATTGCTTCTTTTCTGAATTAGGATCGGTTGTCATAAGATTTACCTGGTCATAACAACATGGTTTCGTTCGAGTTCATTCTTAATTCCACGGATCGCAGTGCTACTTTCCATTCGTTCTCAGCTTGCAAGTCTTCATTGAACTGTTTTCTCGGAATTGCGTGCCTTAGCTTTTTCGATTTCAAGATCCAATTCTTTCAGTTGTTGCAGGTGCTCAAACTCCCGCATCCTTAGCGATTCCTGAAGTTCCAGTTCTCGCTGGCGAGACTTATACCAGAACACAATTCCTACTATCCCAATGGGTACCAGAACGCCGGCAAGCGGTAGCAGTACAGTAATAAATCCGGTCAAGTTCTCCATGGGCGGTCCTTTCTATCTCCAGCCGTAACACGAGGGGCCCGAAACATTCGTCACGTGACACGAAAGAGCCTCTCTTTAGAAAGTTCCTCCAAACATCATTGGCCTGGTGCCTGATTGTTTTCCCGGTTTGCTGGGGGTTGCTGTGCGCCCGGGGTAGACGCCCTATCGTGGCGGTTTATTCGCTTTTGCAACAGAGCAAGCCCAATCGCAATCAACAGGACGGGCCAGAACCTGCCAATCTGGGAAAAAATCGGGAGACCAAGATTGTCGAGCAAGAATAGAACTCCAAGGCCGATCAATATCAAAGCCCCCATCGGAGCATCCATCTTCATATCGTTCAAACCGAACCATTCCGGAGTGGGCTGTCCCAATTGCTTGGCCTTTGCCGTCTGGTAAGAATCGATCACCATGTAAAAATAGAACGCGGCAGCAGCCAGGCCGAAAATGGGCCCCATTGGTCCATGCACCCTGTCACCCAGAGCTATGAGCGACCCAAAGAGCAGCACTTGCACCATAGCCTTTACAATCTGTCCGTTGTAGATGGCCCCGACGCCCGGAATGAATCCGAGCGCGAGAGCAACGCCGGGGCTCGCGCCAGCGCCGTGCTGCCCAGCGGAACCCCACAACGGTGATTGAAGGCGCGCTGCGAGGCAAGTCTCGCAATAAGAAGTACCCTTCACATCTCGCCGGCAAGTTTCACAAAGCGGCCGGCCGCACTGTGCGCAATAGGCGACGGATTCGTTGAGAGGGTGATTAGCGCATTTCATGGGTTATAGCTCCTGGCTCCAGTTGAGCATATTGCCCGGCCGCATCCGCCCCGATGGATGCCATACGCCTGCTTCCGGGGTCGGCTGTGCTGGCCGGGCTAGCCGGTGTCGCAGGTTTGCTTTCCTGTTTTTCCTGGTCTGGAGACTGGGATTGGACATTTCGGAACCGGGACTCGATTTCATACACAATTCGCAGGTCGTCATAGAACTTCTCAGCACGTGCATAGAGCAAGTGTCCAGCCCGGTTGGCGCGATAGATCCAGGCGGTCGGACTAAAGTCCTGAATGTTCAGGTGGCGGAGATTAAATCCCGCGATGTTAACAATAAGCGAAAGGGAGAAAACGGTCATGGCGACGGCATAAGCAACGCGAGGCTGACGGATAGTCCGGAGCAGGGCATTAACCTGGTCAGTTATTCCCGAACGTTTTTCCCCTGTGGTAGCCAGCCGGATCTTTGTCACCAGCCAAGCGGGAGGCGTTACTTCTCCGGCCGACCGGCAAGCTTCGATCGCCTGACGTACGTCCGACAGAATCTCCCTGCAGGCGGAACAACCAGCCAAATGCTCCTCGACTTGCGCGTGGTGGGCTGCGTCCAGTTGGCCTTCCAGGTAATCGCTTGCCAAGTTTTCAAGTTCCAGGTGTGTCATAAGCCTGTCTCTTCAGCCTTCACTTATCCATACGTTTTAAAGCCTTCGCCAGTTCCAATCGTCCACGGTTAATCCGTGACTTTACAGTTCCTTCAGGAACTTCCAGAATTTGTGCTATTTCGGCGTAATCCAGATCCTGGAGGTCTCTAAGAATCACTGCCTCCCGCAGATCAGGCGATAGCCTGCTGAGTCCCGCCTGGATTGTTTCCCTGCGCTCTCTGGATTCCACCTCACTTGCAGGGTCCGCACCTTGAGAGTGGTCTGTAATAGGCAATTGTTCATCAAGGGTTGAAGTCATGCGGTCAGCCCGCGTTCGGCGGTAGTGATCTACCAGGTGGTTCCGGGCGATTCGGTTGACCCATGTCCCGAATTTGGCCTGGGCAGGGTCGTAGCTCTTAAGTGTCCGGAATACCTTGATAAAGACTTCTTGAGTCAAGTCTTCGGCGTCTTCAGACCGGCCGGTGAAACGATAACACAGATTGTAAATCTTATGGGTATGAGTCTGAAGCAATGCCCCCCAGGCCGCATCTTCACCTTTGAGGCAGCGCTTGACCAGCTCCAGATCCGCGTCCAACGGCATTCTCCTGGGGCCGACGACGGTCAGGATTTGACCGAGGTCTACCGGTCATATTCGTTGATCACAGAATCGTTGTGAGCATTCTACCAGAACCGGAGGGATGCGTCTGTGATGACTGTAATGTGTAAGACAAAAGAAAAGGCTTGGATGACGCTAACGGGCTCTTGTTCATGGAACACCCTCAAGGAGTCGGACAGGCGAGAGAGCTCAACTGTTCATTTTCTGCCGGCAGTCCGTCTTTCCACTGCGGCAACGGAAGATGGAAACTGGGCTGGCAGGGTGTGCTACCGGCGCGCAATGTTTTTCCTTTCGCGCTGGCACTGATTAGCAAGAGCCCGACAATCGCCGCCTGTAGATCTGATCTTCGGCTTAATTTCAAAGGATCAAGGAAGAGAAAATACCGCAATCCGCTTACAGGTGCAAGGCTTGTTGGGGAAGAATCTTGTCTATTGCCGGAACATTCTTTCCGGGCAGTTGCGTATTAATCACACAGCAGGTTACCCCGATTCGCGGAATCCATGTTGGATCTGGCAGGAGAATATGTGTGGCGGAGGGAGAGGGATTCGAACCCCCGAGCCCCTTTCGGGGCTAACGGTTTTCAAGACCGCCGGTTTCAACCGCTCACCCATCCCTCCGCATCTTGTTATCATAACTTAAAATGACTTTTGGCATTTATCAATCACCTCAGGCGGTACGGTTGCTCATGCTGTTTCAGAGGAGTAAAATAGAAGAGTACTGCGGGGCCTGAGTCGCCTGACTAACGAATCCGCATGTCGGCAATGAGCCGAGGTGACTGCTTTTAGCGATCTTCCACCAAGAGCTGCCGCCAACAACGGCGGCCGCCGGTCGATTCTCCAAGAGAACTTGAGGTGTTAACAAGTGAATCCAATGGCGGGATCACCCACATTTGATCATTCAACAGATTCTCCTCCTCGCGTGGTGATAGAGAACGTGCATCCGGAAATTGACGGTGGGCTCTTTCCCATCAAGAGAATTGTGGGTGAGCGCGTTGTTGTGAGTGCGGATATCTTTACTGACGGGCATGATGCTGTCTCTGCCGTGCTTCTTTTCCGGCATTGCGACGGGTCCGCCTGGATCGAGACATCGATGGTGCCTGAGGTGAATGACCGCTGGCACGGCAGTTTTACAGTGCTTGAGGTGGGGCAGTACGAATACACTTTGCAGGCCTGGATTGACCACTTTGCGTCATGGCAAAGTGGCTTTATTAAGAAGGTTGATGCCGGGCAGGATATTTCAGTTGATATTCTGATTGGCGCCAAGCTGGTGGAAGATGCCACCCGCCGTGCAACCAAAGATGGCGCGCGTGAGTTGGGAGAATATGCGGCGTCCATGCGCATGAATAACGGAGGGACACTTTCTGAGGCCATCGCTGTCGCAAAAGACAAGGATTTAGCCCGGTTGATGGCCGTGTATCCGGACCGCAGCCTGGCCGCTACTTACAAAAAGGCACTGACCGTAGAGGTTGACCGGGAAAAAGCCGGGTTCAGTGCATGGTATGAAATGTTTCCCCGATCTTGCGCGGCCGAAGCAGGCAGCCACGGAACATTTCAGGATTGCATCTCGAGACTGCCCTACTTGGCAGAGATGGGCTTTGATGTCCTCTATCTTCCTCCAATTCATCCCATCGGCAGAAAAAACCGAAAGGGAAGAAACAACAATCCGGTTTCAGATGCGGACGACGTCGGCAGCCCTTGGGCGATCGGCGCCAGAGAAGGCGGCCACAAGTCGATCCACCCTGAGCTTGGGACGCTTGAGGATTTCAGACAATTCGTGGCCGCAGCTAAAGAAGTGGGGCTAGAGGTCGCCCTGGACATCGCCTTCCAATGTACGCCGGATCATCCCTATGTGAATGAACACCCGGACTGGTTCCGTTGGCGACCGGACGGTACGGTGCAGTACGCAGAGAATCCGCCCAAGAAGTATGAAGATATTTATCCTCTCAATTTTGAAAATCCGAAGTGGCGTGAGCTTTGGGAAGAGTTGAAAAGCGTTATGCTTTTCTGGGCAGAGCAGGGAATTCGAATCTTTCGAGTAGATAATCCTCATACCAAACCGTTTGAATTCTGGCAATGGGCTATCCGGGAAATCAAGAAGCAGTTTCCTGATGTCATTTTTCTTGCTGAGGCATTCACTCGCCCAAAGGTTATGTATAGACTGGCGAAACTGGGCTTCACTCAGTCGTACACTTACTTTGCCTGGCGGAACACCAAGTGGGAACTGGAGCAGTATTTCACAGAACTGACCCAGACAGACGTCCACGAATTTTTCCGCCCCAACTTGTGGCCCAATACGCCGGACATCCTTACGGAATACCTGCAATCCGGGGGCAGACCTGCATTCCTGATCCGCCTGGCGCTTGCTGCGACTTTAGGCGCGAGTTACGGGATATATGGTCCTGCATTCGAGCTTTGTGAAAATCGCCCGATCCGGCAGGGAAGTGAAGAATATCTGTTTTCCGAAAAGTATGAAGTGAAAAACTGGGATCTGAATCGGCCGGACAGCCTGAGGCAATTAATATCGCGAGTCAACCGGATTCGCCGCGCCAATCCAGCCCTTGCCAGTAACAGACGCCTAAGATTTCATTCCATTGATAACAATCAACTGATTGCGTATAGCAAGACGACCGACGACATGGACAACATCATTCTGACCGTAGTTAATCTTGATCCGCACTATACGCAGTCCGGTTGGCTGGACCTGCCTCTGGATTATCTGGGACTTGACCCTCACCAGGCTTTCCAGGCACATGACCTGTTAACTGATAGCCGGTATCTCTGGCAGGGTCCAAGAAATTACGTGGAATTGAATCCGCA
>JBJKQZ010000616.1:0-4236 GCA_046704865.1 Terriglobia bacterium | reverse complement strand
GCGCATGGCAGGCTGGTGATTAATCAAGACTCAGCAGCAGCTTGACAACCCATCCATCCGGCAGTATCCCTGTAGGTAGATCTTTCGCTCAAGGAGGTATCCCTCGCATGGGCGCAAGTCAATCCATCAACAATTTGGAATCATCCTCGTCTGTTCGCACTGCGCTGCGAAAACTCATTTACTTCCTGACCGTCGTCGCGGTGTCAGCAGCAACTGCGGGGCCCATCAACTTGATGGCGCAAGTCAACGATCGCATTCCTAGGCACGCTCCGATGCCGCCGGAACTTCTGGCGGAGGCAGTACCCGCCGTGCCAACCCCGCAATACGTGCCTCCCGGATATGTCTTTAACGGGGCGTACAGGGGAGAGCCTGACGGCTTCAGGACCGGCAAGTCGGAGATCAAATTTGCATATTTGAACTTGAAAGTCTTCCGGAGCCACATCTGGGCCCCACTATTCGTATTTGTTTCACCCATGACTGATAATTTTTTTGGGGGGACAGAGGATCACGCACCCGAATTGCTGAGACTCCGAATTGGAGTAGTGACCGTGGAGGCCCGGTATTTTGATGGGTGCTGGAAGCCAACACCGGACGGCGAAAGGATTCTTGCAAACGGCAAGCGAGTTACCTGGAACACCAGCAATCTGAACAGCCTTGTTTTTCCCTTCGACGGATTTATGATAGGCATTAGTGGCGGCAAGCTTGACGGGGTGGGCCGCGCGGAGCTCATTAAAGTGGCAAAGTCGCTGACCTATACCGTGAGACCGTGAATTGAAACAAAGCGAGCCATTGCGCCCCCCAGCTACAGTGCCGCCCACGCTTCGCCGCGCCGGCCCAGGTCGTCAAGAGTCTTCTGGACTTCCTCCTGCTTGCGGTTCTGTTCATCTTCCGTGGCGCCATCGGGAACCACAATCGGCGGAGCGATAAAAATGGCGGCGTGGCTGAAGGGATGCGGGAACTGGGTCTGGTCCCACGTTTTGCTGAAGACGTAGGCCTTCCGGAGCGCAATATGAAAGCACAAGATGGACGCGCCGGTGGAGCGCGACAGAATCACCGACCCGCGCTTGGCCACAAACCGGGGTCCGCGCGGCCCGTCGATGGTGAACGCTGCGTCCCGGCCGGAGCGCAGGCAGCGCGCCATTTCCGCCAGTGAGCGCCCCGCGCCGCGGCTGCTCGATCCACGCGAGGCCCCGTAGCCGTGCATCTGGATAATGCGCGCGATGTACTCACCGTCAAAATTCTGGCTGGTCATCACTACGATGCCGCGCCGCCGCCAGAACCAGCAGGCGGAGAAAATCTCGCGATGCCAGAAGGTATAGATAATGCCCTTCCCTGCGCGGCGGGCGGCTTCCCAGTTTTCCCAGCCTTCCACGTGCCATCGGAGCGTCCGCCCGATAACGAGGACAGCGAGATAGCCAATCCAGCTTGCAATGAAGACTTGAAACCGCTGCCAAAGCGTAAAGGCGCGCGGGTTGGAAGCCAGGCGCACTTTCCCATTTGCAGTTTGATCTGCTTCAGCCTCGGCCGTGGAATCCATTCTGTATTCGACGTCTTCCGCCATGTGCCGATTATCGCACGCGCACAAGGGTTTGGTCAGCAGAGGCAGGCGGTAGTTGGGTCACTCAGCGCCATGCTCAGTCCGACGTTTCAACCTCGGACGCACTACGCGGGAGACAAAGAACCCTGCGACCAGGACGATGTCGAACACTTTTATGTCAAAGGTGAGTGCAAAGTAGGCCGTGCCGATAAAGGCTGCCCACATTCCCATCTCGCCCACCCACGCCTGCCCCCAGCGCGGCTCGATTCCCCCAGCGGGCAAACGGGGCCGCAGTGCGGGCCGGAGCCGCGGGACGTGCTCCAGGTAAGTCCGGTATGCATCACCTTGCTTCTCCAGCAGGAATGCTTCCTCCCCGCCGATCAGCCGGAGGAAAAAGAATTCCATTCCCACGATTAGCAGCACGCAGCCGATTGGCGGGGCCATCGGGGCCAGCCCAACCGCCAGCAGCAAGCTTCCAATATAAAGCGGATTGCGAACATAACGGTAAGGGCCGTCCGCTACCACGCGGTCCGCGCGGACCACAGGGTCCCTTACCACTTCGGTGTTTAAATAGGCCGTGCCCCACGTTCGGATCAGTGCCCCCAGGCCGATGATCATCGCGCCAAGACCAAAAATAATGTGCGCTTCCGGCGCCGCCGGAACAGCTCGCCCGGCCGGTCCGCCGCGTCCCATCAGGCTGACCAGCCACTCAACGGCGTTCACATGTTCAAAGGAGTAGCACCCGAATGCCAGTAAGAAAATCAGCAGGATGAACCAGGAGCGATGCCGGAATTCAAATTCACTGGCGCGCATCAGATTTGCCAATCTCCGGAATGACGGACGTTCGCAAAGTCACATGCGGTCGTACCGCGGCCCTCCGCCGCCCTCCGGCGTTACCCAGGTGATAATCTCGTAAGGGTCGGCGATGTCGCAGGTCTTGCAGTGCACGCAGTTCGATGCATTGATCTTCAGCCGGCGGCCGGAGCCGTCCGCGATGTCTTCCATTTCATACACCGCCGCAGGGCAGAAGTGCTGGCAGGGATTGCCAAATTCGTGTGTACAGCGGTTGTTGCAGATGTCAAAGTCGGCAATCTTCAGATGACACGGCTGGTCTTCCTCATGGTGCGTGCCGGAACGGTAAACATCCGAGAGCTTATCGAACGTCAGCACTCCATCGGGCTTGATCTTCACGATGTTGTCCGCCGCCTCGTCCAGGCGCCGCATGTGCTCGTGGTCTTTGCGCAAAGGGTAGCGCGCACGGATCCCGCGCCCTCCGGTAACCATCTGCAGGCCCGCGTGCAGCACTCCGGGCCAGAAACCGTGTTCAAATCCCTGCCGGTAATTCCGGACTTTCCATAGCTCGTCGTGGACCCAGCTTGCGCGCCACTTCGCTTCAAACTGCCTGAGCGCTGCCTCCGAGCAGTCCTGGCGGAGAAGAGCTTCAAAGATGGTCTCCGCTGCCAGCATTCCAGTCTTGATCGCCAGGTGGATACCCTTCAGCCGCTGAGAATTCAGGAAACCTCCGGCGTCACCGATGATCAACGCGCCATCAGTAGCCGTTGCAGGAATGGAAAAATAGCCGCCCTCGGGGATGGTTTTGGCACCGTAGCGAAGCATCTCACCGCCCTCGAGCAAGCCTTTCACAAAGGGATGCGTCTTGTATTGCTGGAAGCTGTTGTGCACGTCGAAGCGCGGGTCCTGATAGTCAAGCCCTGCCACAAGACCCACGGAAAGCTGTGTTTCTTCAAGGGCATAGATGAAACCGCCGCCAAACTGCCGCCCGCTCAGCGGCCAACCCGCCGTGTGGATCACCTGCCCGCGGCGCATGCGTCCGGCGGGAATCTGCCACAGTTCCTTTACGCCCAGGGAATACGCCTGCGGGTTCGCTTCGCCGCGCAGTCCCTTTTTCCGCACAAGCTGCTTGGTCAGCGAACCGCGCGTGCCTTCCGCAAAAACCGTAACCTTCGCACGAAGATCGTATCCCGGCTGGAAATTGGACTTGGGATTCCCGTTCTTGTCGATTCCTTTGTCATCGGTACGTATGCCTGCCACTCGCGGGCCGTCATAAAGTATCTCGGAACCCGCAAACCCCGGGAACAGGCTCACTCCTGCGGCTTCCACCAGTCCACCCAGCCACTTGGCCAGTTTGTTGACCGAGACGACGTAATTCCCGTGGTTTTCAAGAAAAGGAGGCTTGACCGGCAGTTTCCATTGCCCCGACTGTGTCAGAAAATGGACGGAATCCTCCGTCACCGGAGATTCGATGGGTGCGCCCTTCGATTCAAAGTCTGGAACAAGTTCACGCAAAGAGCGGGGATCCAGCACAGCGCCAGAAAGACAATGCGCGCCGATTTCGCCGGCCTTTTCCAGAACGTAGATATTTTCTGGGGAAAGCACAGGGCTGGATTGGCCGTTCTTGTTGTGCTGCGCGATCAACTGCGCCAGGCGCAAAGCACAACTAAGCCCTGCGGGCCCCGCGCCCACGATCACCACATCGGTTTCGAGTGTTTCCCTTTCGGTTACAGGCATCGGCAGCGGCCCTCTAGTGTGATTGTGACACGTCCCTTACCGCCCACGGAGAGTGTCGTTCCCGCTCAGAATTTAACACGAAACTTCCGAGGCAAGGTTTGCCCTGGCAAAAATCGGAGGGGAGCGCAGAAAACATCTGTCAGAAAAGCAGGACCTTCGCCTACTGCGGC
>JBJKQZ010000615.1:0-3223 GCA_046704865.1 Terriglobia bacterium | reverse complement strand
ACTCAGCCGCCTGCTGTCTTTGATCGAGCGGGAAGAAGAGTTTGAACTGGACGTTGTCTTGGATTGCAGGGCCATCGTAGAGGCCGCCGAGCGAGATCTGAAAGGGGAGGAAACCAAATGAACCTGTACTTACTTTCACAATCAGTGAATGAGGGATATGACACCTACGATTCGTGCGTCGTAGCGGCAGAAACCGAAGATGACGCAAGAAATATGCACCCCGCTGGATACAAAGACTGGATCGATAACTGGGCGCAGCCCGATCAGGTTTCAGTCAAATTACTTGGGAAGGCCGCTATCGGGATAACCAGCGGAGTATACTGTTCGTCATTTAACGCCGGGTAAGGAGAAGAAGCCCATGAATCGAAAACTGAGAACTAATTTCTACCAGATGCCCGATGACGGCCGGCCGGGAGTCATCGACCGGTTTCGCGAGCCTGAACCATCCGTAAACGAGTGGTTTTGGCGCCGGGTCTTTCAAGCCCTGTTTGTGGCGGGAGTGACCTCGGTCGTGGTCATTCTGGCCGAACTGCTCAAAAATGCCTGCCAGGCGGTCGGGATTGCGCCGTGGAAGCCATAGTCAAGAAAACGTCCAGAAATTGAATGGCGGCCATTTCTGGGCCACCACGGGGCATCCTACGCGGGATTCTCATCCTGCCCTGTACCGGACGGTAACGGGGCCTGGATTCTGGCGTGGACGTTGTCAGCCCATATAACCGAGCGGTTGACCTGAGCGTGCGTTGTCCAAAATGGGAGCGACAACAAGGACCATAGACCTCGCGCAAGAC
The DNA here is from genome assembly GCA_046704865.1 of Terriglobia bacterium. GTDB lineage: Bacteria > Acidobacteriota > Terriglobia > UBA7540 > UBA7540 > SCRD01. The sequence continues at coordinate 2,435 of JBJKQZ010000615.1, read as the reverse complement.
GGTCGGAACATGCCATATATTCCCCGCTCCTGATTATCTCACATGTCCCCATGAAGCCTCCTAAGCCGCCTTCACCCATCCGCCGGGTGTCATTTTCCAATCGCGTGAAAGTTTCTCGTTACAACCGTTGCAAATCATGTGTCCCTTGTGCCATGGGTTCCAACCTTTCGTCCCTGTCGGGTCTAAATCCATCAGCACAGAAAAAAATGGGTTGAGATAGGGTTCTTCCTGACACCCGCAGTTTGGGCATCGAAGCGGAAACCTCTCGCCAGGGCAGGCAATGTGGATGGCCTCATACGGGTTTATCGCCTTCAGCATCCTGTACGACCCGCTGTCCTTGATCTTGAATGCAGGAGAAACGCACTGATGCTGGAAGGGTTTGAACTTCTCAGGATTTTCCCAAGGCGGCAGTTCCGGCCTGTCCGGTTCCAGCCGGTCCAGGATGTCCTTCAGGTGAGGCAGGAACTTTGAATCCGCAAAGACACGCGCAAAGGACCGGTCAATCGCCTCATACGGGTGCTTGAGTAGGGCTTTCGTAATTTCTTCGCTTTCGTCGGAGTCGTAGCTATGGTTGAATGAGTTCCCTAGCAATTTTAGCCATCGCCTTATCAACTCCATCTTGGCTGCATTGGTTCTTGTATCTGCCATTGCCGTTTCCTCCAAAACTGTTTCGCTTCCAAGTGCGAACGGCTGCCTTCCAGTCCTTCATCGGGTTTCGTCCGACCCTCCATCCGTTTGCAGTGTAGTAATCCATGAAATTCTCAGCGGAGTTTCCGTTCATTCCGAGCGAAAGGATGTACTCCCTCACTTCGTCAATTGTGGGCTTATTAAAATTACTTCTTGATTTTTGTTTTTTAGTTCTTTCTTCTTGAGAAGGGGAACGCTCATTGCCATGCTCATTGCCATGCTCATTGCCATCATCAAAGCAAGATTCTAGAACTGGGTTTTTCCAGTCCACTGTATCTGTTGCATTTATCCTGAATTTCTCATTGCCACGACTTATTTCATATTTATTGATAAGAATTGGGTAGTTTCCGTGTTTTCCTTGCACAGCGAAACGCTTAAGATATCTGGACGATTCGAGTTTTTCCAGCAGGTGCCTGGCCTGCCTGTAATTTAGACCACAGATAAACTCCAACCCTTTTGCGGATCCATGCCATACTCCAGTTTCGTGGTCGGCCAAGACGATCATGAATAGGTAAGCGGAACATTCCGAGAAGGTCAGCAGTCCCTTCTGCACATGATCCAGAAGTCCCCGGCGGATTGGTGCGTAACTCAATCGTCTCCCCCTATCTTGCGCCAGCAAATTCCGCAGAAGTATCTGATGGCTCGGTTGTCGTTGTACCTCATCCTATTGCAGGCCACCCTCATTGCAAGAAGGATATCCGGAAGCGGGATTGAGTCCAGGAAGTGGCGCTTTAGAGTTGTCTCTATGAAGTTTCTGGAAAGCTCATAATTGTCAAAGTATTCGGAGAAAATGGCGCTCACCTTCTGAGCGTCTTTTTCCTTGCGACGATCGACTGAAAAAAGTAGGCGCTTGTAGGCCTTTATTTGCTCTTCCCGCTCCGAGATTATTTCCGCCTGTTCGGAGATCGGGGAAGGCACAGAGGTCAAAGGGAGGTCAGCTTTTCCCCGATTGCAATCGAAGCAGGCGGTGATCAGGTTCGCCATCTCGTCGGCTCCGCCCAGCTGGCGAGGGTTTATGTCATCAACTTCTAAGACCACTGCGGGAGGAGTCCTTCCGCAATAGGCGCACTGGAATAAGTCTCGCTTAAATATCTCAAATCTTGTTCTTTTGGAAATGGCGGGCGGTTTGCAAGTCTTCGGCTTCATTTCCCTCTGTCCAGGGAGATTGGGCGGACGGGAACAGCGCCCGCCCGTGGAATCTCTGTGATGACATCTGGTAGCTAGCCAGACGCACAAAAATTATACCACTTCAGGGGCCGAAGGCAAGAAAAATCCTTCTCGCAATCCATTCCGCCACGCTTACGGTGACGGCGTTTCCTAAAGCCCGGTACCGGGCACTGTCCAGACCTTTGGGAAGCCCTGCAATGACTCGCACTCGGTTGGAGTCAGCCGGCGCACAGACAGGGAAGGTTGTGTTGTGCCCTTTTCCGATTCCTCCGGGGTCTTTTCGCAAGGCGAACGCGACGGCGTGCTGGCTGGTTCCATCAAGAGTGTAGCTTGGCCCTCCTGACTGGATTCCGATGCCGTTCTGCTTCTTGTCGCGCATTCCCCGGACATCCTGGATGACAATGTGCTCTCCTGGCCCAGTCCTGAATCCGCCGTCATTTCCTGCACTGTTGAGCGTGGCGGCAATAGGGTTCTGACATTCGTCTCCGGCTGGCCCTCCGGTTCCTTTGCTCCACTTGCTGCTGACGGCGGGGCAGAGTTGCGACTGCTTTCCGATAACTCGGTCAGCGCTTGTTCCAAGC
>JBJKQZ010000614.1:0-13681 GCA_046704865.1 Terriglobia bacterium | reverse complement strand
ATCGGAGGTAATAACTCCGTTCCCGTTTGTACTTTGATCTGATCAGCAGGGCCGCAGAATAACTACTGAGAGAGCGCCTTGCGATTCTGCTTTGCCCATGCGCTGTTAGCCGGGACTTCCTTCATCGTGTCAGACCCGCAAGGGCATTTGCCTTCTTTTTTCGACATGGCCATGCATGGGCAGGATTTTGTTCCGCCGCAAGCACAGACATAGACAGTCTTCTTGGCACTTGAAGCCTGGGACCCGCCCGGCAAGGCGCTTCCCACCTGAGTGAGACCAAGGCACAGCGCAAGGGCCATGCCCACCAAAATTGCTTTTCCAGAAATTCTGAGTCTACCCCACATCGATCCTGCCCTCCTTTAGGAAAGGATTTTACCCCGATTGCCCCATGCTACCCGCCTCCTTGAAGCAAGTCAAGCTCATGTGCAAATCCTCTTTCGGATGCTGGCAAACAACAAGTCTGCTCTAGAGAGTGAGCGTCCACCGCCCTCCAGTGGAGAGACGCTTTCGGGCCCGCACCGATTCAACGCTACAAAAGCTGCATTCGCGGTGGTATGCTGATCGGTCAAATTTCATCCAGCGGCTGCGCGGAAACTGGATAAGCAGTCAATTCGATTTGGAGGTCTAATCGATAATCCATGAGAAATGCCCGCATATTTATTGCGACAAGAAGAAGTTTCGGAATCATTTGCTCGGTTGTTGTTCTGCTGGCTGCGGCCGGTCTCTCCGGAACCGGTGCGCGGGCGGCTGAAGCAGGAATTCAAAGGAGGGTCTTCGGGAAAATGCCCAACGGACAGGAAGTGCATCTCTATACGCTGACCAACGCCAACGGCATGCAGGTGGGCATCATCAATTATGGCGGAAGGATTGTCTCAATCCGCGTGCCCGACCGGCATGGCAAGATGGCCGACGTGGTTCTCGGCTTCGACAATCTCCAGGACTACATGAAGTACAACACTTACTTCGGCGCGCTCATCGGTCGTTATGCAAACAGGATTGGCGGCGCCAAATTCTCGCTGGACGGCAAAGAGTACCATTTGCCGGTCAACAACGGACCCAACAGCCTGCACGGAGGAATTAAAGGTTTCGACAAGAAATACTGGACCGGGCACGAAATCCCGGGAAGCGAGCCGGCGCTGGAGTTAACCTGCTTCAGCAAGAACGGCGAAGAGGGCTACCCCGGCGATATGCATGTGAAGGTCGTCTATACGCTGATGAAAGACAATGCGTTGAAAATCGATTACAACGCCACCACGGACAAAGACACCGTCATCAACCTGACCAACCACTCCTACTTCAACCTCGCGGGCGAGGGAAACGGAAACATTCTGAAACAGGTGTTGCGGATCAATTCCGACGAAATCACACCGGTTAATTCAACGCAGATTCCGACGGGAAAGATCGAAAATGTTGCCGGCACTCCGTTTGACTTCCGCAAGCCCACTCCGATCGGGGCACGAATCGATGAGGACAACCAGCAACTGAAATACGGCAAAGGATATGACATCAATTACATCCTGAACCGCAAGGGTCCTGGGCTGGACCTTGCGGCGCGCGCGTATGATCCCGAATCCGGACGCGAGTTGGAGGTTTATACCACCGAGCCGGGAGTTCAGTTCTACAGCGGAAACTTCCTGGATGGTTCTGCTCCAGGCAAAGGGGGCAAGACATACGGATTCCGATCAGCCTTTTGCCTGGAAACTCAGCATTATCCGGATTCGCCAAATCACCCCAAATTTCCGACAACCGAACTGAAACCGGGACAGAAGTTCCACCAGGTCACTGTTTTCAAATTCACCACGACCACCAAGTAAACGGGCAATCAGCCTCACCGCAGTTGCAGAAGCACGAACCATTCCAGGCACCCTGGCCGGGTTCAACTTTGAACCTGGCCGGGCTGCCACACCCTCAACCAAACCCAACCCCGCAAGGGTGCAACGCCTATCCTCTTGATTCCCGAGCGGAAAGGACGGGTTCTGTTGCATGGTCACGGAATCTCAAGAGTTTCCCCTAGAGACAAATTTTACAAAAATCGCTGATAACCTTTTTGGGTGCCTTCCGTCTAACCTCTAGCGGCTTTGCCCCGATTTAGCACCGGCCGACAAACCGGAGCAAGACTCGACCACAAAACGGGGTTGAAGCGCAGGAGGAACTCGTACGATGAAGAAAGTAAACCTCGTGGTGACGTTGATTGCCTTGGGTTTAATTGCCTGGGCAGTTCCGGCTGTGAAAGCGCCTGCTGTGGATCATAGTGCTTTGATGATTGCACAACAGGATCAGCCTGCGGAGCCCAGCGCACAGGAAAATGAGTCCAAGACTTTCATGGGAAAAATCGCAAGTCACGATGGGAAATACACTCTGCAGACCGAGGACGGAGATGAGTACCAACTCGACAACCAGGATAAAGCCAAAGAATTCGATGGAAAGAGTGTCAAGGTTACAGGCTCCTTGGACGAAGAGAGTATGACAATTCACGTGAGCACAATTGAGGAAGCAGAAGCCTGAGACAATCGCCGATAATTCCAAATGACAAGAGGGCCAGCCGAAGTGCTGGCCCTTCTTTTTATGGATGCAGATACTCAGCTTATCGATCAGGATAAGGCGGGCAAGGCAAATCCTTTAACCGCCGGACTGTAAAAGCGGGCAGGCCGCGATAGCAATCCGCCTTGTTGATAATGCGGTTCACAGCGGGTGAGGGCTTGACTATGCAACAGCGGCCCGGGAATGGCGTTCTCGCCGGGCGCGTACCAGTTCCATAGCGCGAGCAAGAACCGCCGAGACCATTTCGGCCTCGAACGGAGGAAAGACAAAGTCAAAGGCTCCACTGTCAATGGCTGCCTGATGCAATTCAGGGTCTAACTCGGACCCGACCAGGATTGCACAAGCGGGTGCGGCAGCATTTTCCGCAAGGTTAACCACATCGATCCAGGTGCCATCGGGAAGCTTTGTATCTGTAAAGATCAGGTGCGGGTGGGTTTGCTCAAGCAGGTGCGCCGCCTCGGCGCAGCTACTCACACTGAACGCATCGACTCCCAAGCCCTTAAGGACTGGCTTCAATATCTGGCACGGGTCGGGGCGTTCGTGCACGATCAGAGCAAAGACATGGCGAACCAAGGGAATCCCTCCCCGGACGGTCCGTTATCCGCAGGCGCGGAACAACAGCCTGTCACGGCATCAACGTATTGAACAGGGAAGAACTCGCGCTGAAATCACCTTTTGCTACCAGTGTCACGCGCGATGATCACTTCCCCGGCCCTCGCTACTTCCGCTTATTTACTATGTATGACAGGAGCGAAACAATGTCCATCGGGTAAAAACCCGAATCCCCACCATCGTATTACTGAAAAAAAATTGCATTACCTGCAGAGAGGGTTGAAGCATGCGAGGGCCACAACTTCTTGTACTTTCGTCACTGTCGCCGGTGGCGGGCGTCACCGACTTAATTACCGCCCTGGAAATAAATTGGAATGGGGAGGTATAAAACTCGATTCTGTCGAACGGAGGAAAAGGTGATGAAAACAAAAATCCTTTCACTTGTGATGGCGATGGCTTTCTGCTCCACATTCCTGCCAGCACAAGGCCGTGGCGGCGGTGGCCAACGAGGCGGCTCACAAGGCCAGGGGCCTACAATGCGCCAGGGACAGCAGCGAGGCGGACAAATGGGGTCCCCTGCTGGACAGGGAACCCGGCAACAGGACCGGGATCGCATCCGGGCCACAGACCAACAACGGGATCGTCTGCGCACCTGTGACCAGACTGCGCAACAGATCCGTACCCAGGCCCGCCAGATGGCACGTGACTCCAGTGGTTCCAGATTCAACGCCGAGCAGGCTCGCCAGCAGCGTGATCAGATACGTGAGCGGCTCCAGACCATGCAGCAGGAACACGAACAACTGATGACCGGGCTCTCCGCAGAGCAGAACGAAGCTCTCAAAAACCGCATCCAGAACATGACCCAATTGCGCGAAAAAGTGAACACGCAACTCCAGCAGGTTGACGCAGAGTTAAACCAGGCCAATCCTGACGCTTCACTTGTACGCCAGCGTGCTCGAGATATGGAGCAGTCCATGAAGGAATGGCAGAAACAGTACCGTAAAATGCAGGGCGAAATGAGCGCTGGTGCGTGAAAAACCAAGGTGAAGGAGGAAGAAGGATGACGAGGTTCAATCTGGCAGGTTTGACAGCAGGTCTGGCATTGTTGGGGCTGCTGGTATTGCCGTTCACCTATGCTCAGCAAGGACCTGGACCGGGCCAACGTACCAGGCTGTACAACCCTGCCAATGAAACCACCGTGAAGGGGACTGTCGAAGAAGTCAAGTCGGTGACGGGCCGCCGCGGTTGGAGCGGCACTCACTTGGTCCTTAGAACAGAACCTAACGTTACCGATGTCCAGGAGAGCATCGAAAAAGGCAAAGTCGTTAACGAATCGATAAAAAAAGAAGATGGGACTGTCGACGTCCACCTGGGCCCGGCAGCCTTCCTCAAAGACAAAGGCTTCACTTTCGCCAAGGGTGACAAAGTGGAGGTGACGGGCGCAAGAACCAGTTTCGAAGGCTCCGAAGCGGTCATTGCGCGTGAGGTCAAAAAAGGCAGCGAAACGCTTACCCTGCGGGATGCTCAGGGGATTCCCAAGTGGTCAAGGGGCTGGCGCCGCTGACTTCAGTTGTTCCGAAGATCAGACCGGGAGGGTAGCAATAAAGGCCCTCCCGGTACCCTGTACAATTTATTCAGGGTCCGCAGAAAAGAAAACACGAAAGCATTGTTTCATTTTTCCTTCGGATCCCTTTCCATGGCAACTCCATTACCATCCATACGCCAGGGCGAATACCACCGCTGCAACCACTCGCTTGCCCATTGATCAGATTTCTGTTGATGGCATGAAATGCAGGCGTTCGGAATGCCGTATTTTTCCGTCATCGCCGGCGTGATAAAGCGAAAAGTGTGAGCATGGACGAATTGACCAGGCACCCCCTCCGTTTCAATCTTGGGCATGTGGCAAGCGATGCAACTACTACCCGTACTCCCGGCCTTATGGTGCGTGTGCGCTTCAATGCTGCTCGTGTAGGGCCCGTTTTCCGAGCCAGGGGCATGACATTCAGCGCACAACCTGTCAGGCTCTGCACGCAACTCGAATGGGAAACGGGTGCCGTGCACGTCGTGGCAATCGTAGCAGGTGACGCCGTGACGGTACATCAGGCTCTGCACGAAGTCATTTCCCTGCATGCGGTTCTTGTGCGCCGTGCCATCAGCGTAATAGTAAAAGTTCCCGACGCCCAGCTGATACGGCTCAAGGTGCCAGTAATCACCAAGGTGAGCCATCGCATTTTTGAAGCCTGTGCGCGTGATTGAAGCATAAAATTCAGCCGGCCAATCATAGTACTGCCCCTGGATGGGGTTCTGATCCGGCCGCCCCTGCACGTGGCACTGCATGCATACGTTGTTGCCTTCAACATAATCCAGATGAGATGGATTGACGATGTTGTTGCGAGTCGGATTCTTAACATGCGCGCTGCCAGGCCCGTGGCAATCCTCGCAACCTACGTTCCATTCCGTGACGGTGCGCGTCTGGATGTTGTAATTCACTGAATGACATCCGTTACAGGTTGGTCCGGTCGGATGGTCGCGGTTGTGAGGAGGATAATGGGGCGCCCACCAGTCTTCACCCTTTTCCACCAGGTAGGGAATCCACTTGTGCTGTTGGATGGCCCATTTCGCAGGCAGCGGATAGTATTCGTTTCCGACCTTCGTAACATAATTCTGTTTCCAGATACTTCCGTATACAAACGCAATTTGGTCCTTCGTGAAATTGACAAATGAAGGCGGGTTTGTAAAATCCGCGAGGATGGCGTCCGGGTGCGTTCGCGGGTCGCGCACCACATTGGCCATCGGGGTCTCTTTCCAGCGGGCATAGATTGCGGTGTGGCATGGCTCGCACGATTTCGAACCCACGTAACTCAGGTTGGCCACTGGAGACGACGGCGTCGCCGGCGGCAGCGGCTCTCTTCTGATTGCGCCGTCCACACCAAAGCCATAGCGGTCAACCATCTCCGCGCCCCGGTCGGTCCCTAGAACTATCAGGGCCGCCATGATCAACAGACCTGCCGGCAGCACCACTTTCATCCGGCCAGTCATCCGGTGGTCGGCAAACAACGCCAGCGTTGAAAGGCCGAGAGCAAGGGAAAAACTGATCAGCATCAGTTCCTTATGGATTTCAAGCAAGTTGCCAACTCCACTTGGAACCATGCGGGCGGCATAGAGCCCGGTGACGACAGCCAGCCCCCCAGACGCCGTCCCAAGCCACAGCAGCCACACGGCGGTCCGGTGAATGGAATTATTCCTTCGAAGAATCGCAACGATCTCAAATAGGAGCGCCGCAAGCCAGAGCGCTATAGGGAAGTGGACGAACGCGGTGTGGTGGTTGAGTGCCGTATCCCACCCGGGAAGCAGCCTGGCGATCAACCCGTCTGCGAGGAGATACAGCAAGATTAGCGCCGCTGAAAACATCTGTGCTCCTTGAAAGCCTTATGCGCTCCGACCGCGCAAGGATATTGCCACATCTGAGAATAATCGATCAGCAGGCTGAGCGCATGAAATCAGACCTTATTTTTCTACAGCCTTTTGAGTGGGTGTGAATATCACTGCCGCACCGCCGCCCTGGGCAAGGTGGAGTGGCAGCACATCCTTCGCGGAAACCTGCTTTGTCTGAATGGTGAGATCTTTGGCGTTCTGATTTGCATTGGGGCCGTCGGCAAAGATTTTTGCGTCCCACTTGCCCGAGCCAAGAAAAGTTAGAGGGACCTTCAAATCCCTCGCGGTCCAGTTTGTCATGCTCCCAAGGAACCATTCGTTGCCGTGACGCCGGGCAATGGTGATGTATTCGGACGGCTCGCCGTTCAAAACTCGCGTTTCATCCCAGACCGTTGGGGCCTTTTCCAGAAACTCAAAGCCAGGCTGGCCAAGATAGTCTTCAGGATAGTCGGAAAGCATCTCGAGGGGGGTCCAATACACCGCGTACATGGCCAGTTGGTTTGCGCGTGTGCCCTGGCACATGGGTTGAATTTGCCGGGGCTGGAATTGCGCTTGCGTCGCGTTATTGAAGCACCCGGGTGTGTAATCCATGGGTCCTGCAAGCATGCGTGTGAATGGAATCGTAGTGAGATGCTGCGGGGTTTCCCTTCGGCTCCATTTGTTGTACTCCAATCCCATCACGCCTTCGCGCGTGAGGAGATTGGGATAAGTTCGCCGCAGGCCGGCGGGCGGATAAGCTCCGTGGAAATCCACTACCAGGTGATGGGCGGCGGCTGCTTTGACGGTGCGGTGATAAAAATTCACCATCTCCTGGTCATTGCGGTCCATAAAATCGATCTTCACTCCTGCCACGCCCCACTTTTCAAACAGCGGAAACGCCTTGTCCATTTGCTTATCAACTGCAGACCAGTACATCCAGAGCAGGATGCGCACGTTGCGCTGCCTGGCGTAGGCAAGAATTGCAGGCATGTCAATTGCCGGAACGGTTTGCGTAATGTCGTCGCGAGGCGACCATCCGGCGTCGATCAACATATAGCGCAGATGCGCTTTGGAAGCAAAATCGATGTAGTGCTCCATGGTCGCCGTGTTCATGCCAGGTTTGAAACTGACTCCCCTTGCATAACTGCCTGACCACCAGTCCCAGGCCGACTTTCCCGGTTTGATCCACGAAGTATCGGAAAGCGCGCAGGGCGGATTCAGGTCCAGAATCAGAGCATCTGACTGGATGAGTCCGCCGGGAGAGGAATTAACCATCACAACATGCCAGGGGCTGTCCTTGGGCGTGGAGGCGATCACCGCCTCATCGGAATGTCCGGGCAAGGGCGAGAGTTTGCTCATCAAAGCGCCCGGGATACCGCGCACTCCGCCGAGATACATGCCGGCATAATCATCCAAATCCGCTTCAAGAATGGCAACCCACGGCCCGTCGGGCATATGGACCAGCAAAGGGATGCCAATAATACTCGTGGGCTTGATCTGGTCCAGCGTGACCGGCTGGAATTCGCCTTCATAACTGGTGGTATAACTGCCGAGATTGATGGCAAATGCGGAGGGATTGCCGGGGAAATAAAAACCAGTTTCCTCTGAAGACAAGGTGAAATTATCCAGTGCAGGCTGGCGCGGCAGAGCATACCGGAAAGCGATTCCCGAGTTGTAAGCGCGGAAGATAACGTCCAGACGGCGCCCCGGCGCCTGCCGTTCGCGCAAGGATACAGTGAGCTGGTTGTAATGGTCGCGCACCGTCCGCACCGCCCCGAAGGCGTTCGTCCAGGTAGAGTCATGAGAAGTCTTCCGGGAGCCAGTAATTTCAAAGCCATGATCCAGGGCTGCCTGGTCCTTGAAATCAAGGCCGAGAGGCGAATCCTTCAGAATCGGCTTCCCTTCAAAAGAAACGCGGTAATATGCCCGCTCACCTGGAAGATAGGGCTGCGGGTTCATTTTCAATTCAAACGTAACGGAGAGATTCCCGTCAGGTGAAGTAACTGTCAGAGGCGCCGCAGCAAGCCCGTTCACTGCCGTTAGAAACAGGAAACAATTCAAAAGACAAATCGGTTGTATTGCAGCATGAATTCCCTTCCCCATATACGGACCTCCATGGCCAAGAGATATCACCGCACCGGAAAACGGAGCGGCATCGCGGTTTCTTTGGAACGTGAAAAGCAGGTCTATTTTGTGAAAATCTTTTTCAGCCGTTCACGGACACGACGGTAATTCGGAAACGCTTTTTCCGCATCATGAAATGCCCGCGAATGGACAACCCGGCGCGACCCTCGCCGTTCCAGTGGAATTCGAATATGCAGCATTTCATGAAACACCAGATATTCGACAATTTCAAGCGGAATCGATTCCGAATCGAGACTCTTGCTGATCGTGATGGTGTGGTGGGCGGGATCGTAGCGGCCGAGCACACTCCGTGAAGGCCGTGTGCTCCAGCCGATGCGGCAGGGCGAAAGCTCATTGTTGAAAAAGCGCAGGTTCAAACGTGAAAAGATTTCTGCCAGATCGTAATGCTGGCCGCGCGCGGGGAGCAGCCGGACGCGGCCGCGCAATCGCCGGGCCTCATCCACCCGGCGCCGCACGGCGGGATCAAAACCGTATGCCATATAACATTCGCGCGCTTCCTCAGAGGCCTGGCGGCGAAAGAGCTGTGTGAGGAGTATCTCAGCAAGCGCCTCCAGCACGATGGCCGGCGCTTCCGCAAGGACGTCTGAAATGTGAACGCGGGCTCGGTTCCCTCGCAGAGCAATATTGCTCCGCAGGCCGGAAAACGGACGGAATTCGATGTGGAAATCGGGAACGGCGCGCCGGATTCCCAACCGGCGAAACACGCGGTCAAACACAAATTCGGGCGATGCGGGCGCATGCATGGGAAGCGTGAGTTGCCGGAGGTCTGCAGAATGGGAACGGTTTCTTGAAGGGGGCATCAGTTATTGCCGGAGTCGTCAGGGTTTTGGTTTTTGCGATGCTTGTTTCTCATCTTTCGTTCTTCTTTGTTCAGCTTCTCCTGCTCTTTGCGCTCCTTCTTCATCGCCCGCGCGTCAGCTTTCGCGTTCTCCGCCATTTCCGGAAACTTCTTCTGCTGCACGGCCAGGGCCTGCGTCGCACCGTCGAGCGTGTCATTCATGTCGGCGATGGCGTCCTTAAGCGAACTTGCATTTTCCTTTGTGTCAGTCCCCGGCGAGCTTTGAATGTGCCGCAGAACTTCCAACTGCTTGGGACCATCGTCCAGAAGAGCGCGGAGGCCCTTCCGCATGTCGCCCTCATGGTCAAACTGGTATTGAATCCAGTCTTTTAATTCATTATCAATGGAAATGTACTGGTCGAGCAGGTCGCCCATGCTGTCGCGGACATCACCGTTGGAATCGCTTGCGGCTTCCATGCGTCCCAACCGGTCCTTCTCAAATGAAAGGTAGACCTTGATGCGTTCAGACGGATCCTGCGCGTCGCGCAGTTTGTCCACTTCAGTTGAAGTCAGGAAATTGTGGTCCTGGGCCAATGCCCGCAATGGGACCAGGAGCAGCAGCGCGATTAAACCAAATCCAAGACGGTGAGAAAAACGAATCATGACTTCAACCCACCGGCGCCGGCCGGAATCGCCCCTCTGGGTGGCGACGGACGTTTTCTCCCTTTCTTCGGAACAAAGCCGCTAGGGAAAATCGCCTCCAATACCTGATTATGAACCTCGCTGCTCTCTTTTTCGATCCCTTTAATGGCTTCGCTTTCAGGGTAAGGAACCCGGTGTCTCAAATCCTCAAGGAACCGGTCGTCCTCGCGCAATGAAATCTCCAGGTCTTTGAATGCCCCAAGATGCTTCCTGACTGCATTGTCAGCGCCTTGAAGAGTGTTCCAGGAATTCCGGATTTCGCGCAGATATTGCTGCAGCAACAGTTTGCCCTGGTCAAAGTTCCGTGATCGATACGCATCATCAGCTTCCGACAGCTTCACTTTAGCAAGCCGGAGCTGGAGACGCGCTTTCTTTCCGGGATTCTTTTCGCTCTCGATCCGTGCCGCCAGTTTCTCTTCCTTGTCATTGCTTCGGCCGGGCGAGGGAAGCGCAAAAGGCTGCCACAGGATGGAAAGACAGGCAGCGGCAAAAACCATTCGGAAGCTTGGGCTCATGAACGATATTATAGCGGCTACGACAACAGGCGCGGAGCGAGTTTCACGCACGCCGGTAACCACCAATCAATGGAAGGTTTTTCGTGGAATATTCGCCTGTTAAGATACTTGCTCCCAAGGCTTCAGGCTGAAAGGGCCTGTGTTTCGCTGCCAGAGAAGAAACCCGCCAGGAATTTCCCTGTGTAGGATTGTGGGCAGGCGGCAATCTCTTCCGGAGTGCCCGCCGCCACAACAGTTCCCCCGGCATCGCCGCCTTCAGGTCCGAGATCGATAACCCAGTCCGCCGCCTTCAGTACGTCCAGGTTGTGTTCAATAATCAGGACTGTCGCTCCAAGATCAATCAGACGGTGGAATGCGGTCAGCAGCTTGGCAATGTCATCAAAATGAAGCCCCGTGGTGGGTTCATCAAAAATAAAGAGCGGCCGTAAAGTGGCCGAATGTGCCATGTGCGCAGCCAATCGCACGCGCTGAGCTTCCCCACCGGACAAGGTAGTGGCTGATTGCCCAAGCCGCAGATAGCCGAGCCCCACTTCATCCAGGACGCGGATCTTGTGGGCCACGGAAGGAACGCCGGCGAAAAACCCGAGCGATTCCTTCACGGTCATCTGGAGAACCTCATGGATGTTCTTCCCCTTGTAACGAATGTCCAGAATCGCCGGTTTGAAGCGCATTCCATGGCAATCTTCACAGACCAGTTCAATGTCTGCCAGGAACTGCATTTCCACAGTCACCGTGCCATCGCCCTGGCACGTCTCACAACGGCCGCCTGGAATGTTGAATGAGAAGTGCCCCGGCGAAAAGTTGTGCTTCCTGGCTTCCGGAGTGGAGGCAAAGGCTTCCCGAATACCGTCAAAAGCCTTGATGTAGGTCACGGGATTTGAACGTGGTGTGCGCCCCAGCGGCGACTGGTCAACCAGGATAATGTCTGAAAATTTATCGTCGCCCTCAACCGAGTCCAATTCCGCTTTGGGAGCCGCGGTGCCCCGCCTTGACATCATCGCGTTGTAGAGGACGTCGTGCACCAGCGTTGACTTGCCGGAACCGGACACGCCGCTGACGCAAACCATGAGTCCCAAAGGAATGTCCACGTCAATCGACTTCAGATTGTGCTGCCTTGCGCCCCGGACCCTTAGCCACGACTTTCCGGGTTTGCGCCGATCTCTCGACATCGGAACGGTCATTTCGCCCGTCAGGTAGCAACCGGTGAGCGAATGCGAGTCTTTCACCAGGCCTTCATAGTCCCCAGCATAAATAATTCGCCCGCCATGCTCGCCTGCCCCGGGACCGAGGTCCAGAATTTTGTCGGCGTTGCGGATCATTTCCGGGTCATGTTCAACCACCAGGATCGTGTTCCCGATGTCCCGAAGATTTTTAAGGATGCCGATCAGCCGGTCCGTGTCCCTGGAATGGAGGCCAATGGAAGGTTCATCCAACACATAGAGCGTGCCAACCAGATTGGAACCGAGCGCCGTGGCAAGCTGAATCCGCTGGGATTCGCCGCCCGAGAGAGTGGAGGCCAGCCGGTCCAGCGTAAGGTATTCCAGGCCGACCTTGTACAGGAAGTCCAGGCGAGAGCGTATTTCTTCCAGCACGCGCTCCGCCACCTTGCTTTGAGCAGGACTGAGGCTGAGATTGTCAAAAAAGCTCCGGGCTTCCTGGATGGACAACCTGCCAACATCCACAATGTTCTTCCCCTCGATGAACACGTTGAGAGCTTCGCGCCGCAGCCTTCCGCCATGGCACTCCGAACACACGGCATAGCCCCGGTAACGGCTGAGAAAAACCCGGATGTGAAGCTTGTACTTCTTGCGCTCGAGGTATTTGAAAAACCCCCGCACTCCCCCGAACTCTTCGTCACCGTCCATAATCCACTGCTGATGCTTTTGCGACAGCTGGTAAAAAGGGACATTCAGGGGAATGCCCTGCGCGCGCGCCGCCGATTTCATTTCCTGCTGAAGACTGCGATATCGGGGCTTGGTCCAGGGTTCAATGGCTCCCTCACCAAGCGTCTTCTTCTTATCAGGGATCACAAGGTCCGGGTCGAAATCAATCGTGTTGCCAAATCCCTGGCAGCGGGGGCAAGCACCCGCAGGATTGTTGAACGAAAAAAAGGACGGCTGCGGCTCCGGATATACAATACGGCACCGCTTGCATTCGAAGCGCTCATTAAAGCTGAGCCACTCCGGCTTTTCTTCAGGCGTCCGCGGCAGGAATGCGATAATGGCCTCGCCGCCTTCGCGGTAACAGATCTCTACTGAGTCGATGAACCTTTGCCGGATGTCCGGATGCACCGCCAATCGATCAACCAACGCGTATACGGGCCTGTTGAAGTCGATGTCCAGCAGCGACTCAGGCGTGGAGAATTCAAAAACGCGGTCATCCTGAAACAGGCGGTTAAATCCGCGCTGGCGCAACAGGAAAAGGTGATGCTTGAGCGTATCGCTGATTTCGGCAGCCGGAGGGCTCATGGTCTCTTTGGAACCGGCGGACACTTTCTGCTTGCGCGCACGGCCGCCTGAACCTGTTTTCTTTGCTGCGACTTTCTTCTTCCCGCCAGGGTCTTCCCCGACGGGCTCGGGATTCACCCGGATCAAGACGTAAAATCGACGACCCTCTTCAAGGCCCAGGACCTGATCTGCAATGCCATCCGCATGGTCTTTCTGCACAACCTGCCCGCACTGTGGGCAAATCGTTGATCCGATCCTTGCGAACAGGAGCCGGAGATAGTCATAGATTTCAGTGGAAGTGGCAACAGTGGAGCGCGGGTTCCGCGTCAGGTTCTTCTGCCGGATGGCGACCGCCGGTGCAATACCCTCGATACCGTCAACATCCGGCTTTTCCATCCGCTCCAGGAACTGTCGTGCGTAGGCCGAGAGCGACTCCACATACCGGCGCTGCCCTTCTGCATAGAGCGTGTCAAAGGCGAGGCTGGACTTGCCCGAACCCGAAAGGCCGGTAACTACCGTCAGGCGGTTGTGAGGGATTTCACAGTCCACTCCCTTCAGGTTATGGACGCGGGCCCCGCGAACCACGA
>JBJKQZ010000613.1:0-5132 GCA_046704865.1 Terriglobia bacterium | reverse complement strand
ACGGGTGAATTGCCGCAAATGACGGGCAAGCCCACGCTCAACGGCCCAAACCGTCCTGATGGTATCTATGTTATCCGCTTCCGGAACACAGAAAGCGGTCCCCGCTACAAGAAGTTTCTTCGGGGATATGGATTCCAGGGCGGCGGCGGAGCCAAATTCAACTGGAATGCTCATGGTTTTGGCCCGGCCTTCAAAAAGGCCATCCAGGACCCTGTTGTTTCCATCGGACTCGGAGGCTTTGGGGAATGTCTGGCGCGCTGGGACAATTATGTAGAAATCAATCCGAACGTGGTCGATACTTTCGGAATTCCCGTTCTGAATTTCCACATGAAATATGGCGACAATGAATATGCCATGTTGAAGGATATGGCGGTTTCCGCGTCGGAAATGCTGGAAGCTGCGGGCGCCAGGAATATCAAGCTCAAGGAACATACCGGCGGACCGGGGTGGGCAATTCATGAAGTGGGTATCGCGCGCATGGGCAACAATCCCAAGGCGTCCGTTCTGAACGAGTTCCAGCAGAGCCACGACATCAAGAATCTCTTTGTGCTGGATGGCGCCGGCTTTACTTCCACTGCGTGCCAGAATCCGACCCTTACCATCATGGCCCTCTGCGTCCGATCCTGTGATCACATGATGGATCAGCTAAAGCGAAGCGACATTTAGGATCGCGGGAACGATCGTTTCGGCAGGCTGTTAGTTCTGTAAGGTGATTTCACCTGAGGCGCCGTGTCTTGTAACTGTAAGTACAGCGCAACCGTCTAAGGGTACGATATCCAACCGCTTCCCTGCGAGGGGCGCAACGGGGCGGGTTCCACACGAAAGGGGCAAACATGACCAGGAGATGGAAGGGTGCGGCTGTGGCCGCAGCGGGTTTTTCATTGGGGCTGCTTTTAATGATCTGTGCAGGTGGTGAGCCGCAGATGCTGGCACAGTCCACTTCAAACGGCATGGGCCAGACTGCTCAGACGGCGGCTCCAAAGACGGCGGCGGAAGTTTATAAGAACATCAAGGTTCTCAAAGATATTCCGGCTTACGAATTGATCCCGACCATGGAATTCATTTCGGCATCACTTGGCGTGCACTGTGATTATTGCCATGTGGAACATCACTTTGATGAAGATACCAAGCGGCCCAAACAAAGGGCGCGGGAAATGATGCAAATGATGTTCGCCATCGACAAGGACCATTTCCACAATCACCAGGCCGTGACGTGCAACACCTGCCACAATGGTTCGCCGCATCCGGCGGGCATGCCGGCCATCGCCGAGGCCGGAGCAGTTCCGGCACGTCCCGCGCACTCTGAAGAACACGGCAGGCACTTCGACCTTGCTTCGTTGCCCCAACCTGACGCCATCGCCGCCAAATATGTCGAAGCCCTGGGCGGAACGGAAGCCCTCCAAAAGATTACGACGCGCGTGATTACGGGCACAATGACAGCATTCGGCCATGCCATGCCCATCGAAATCTACTCCAAGGCTCCTGATGAGCGAGCTTCTGTGATGAAGTTCCCGCGGGGGCAAGCGACTACCATCTATAACGGCCACGAGGGTTGGGCATCGATGATGCCTCGCCCGCCACATCCGCTGGAAGGCAGCGAACTGGACGAAGCGAGCCTCGACGCGGATTTTTACTTCCCGCTCGACCTCAAGAAGGAATTCACGTCACTGCGTGAGCGCCCTCCGCAAAAAGTGGGTGACCAGGACGCCTATCTTCTGCTGGGAATACGGCCCGGCAAACCACCTGTCGAACTCTTCTTCAGCAAAGGATCGGGATTGTTGCTGCGGATGGTTTACAACACGCAGACGGCGCTCGGTAGATTGCCACAACAGACCGACTATTCCGACTACCGGCAGGTGGATGGAGTAAAAGTGCCTTACCAGTGGACAGTTTCACGCCCGGGGGGACAATCAACGGTGCAGGTGGCGCAGGTGCAACAGAATGTTCCCATTCCTGAGTCAAAATTTTCTATTCCGGAAGTAAAGGGACCGGCTGTGCAATAGATCCTGTTTCTCAGATGCGTTGAGCACGGGCTGCCGATTGATGCAAAGCGGCCCGTGCTAGTACTTGCGCAGGACGCCAATTACGCGCCCCTGGATTTTGACGTCGCCAGCGGGTACCACAATGGGGTCCATTTGGGCATTGGCCGGCTGGAGCCGGACTTTATCGGCTCCTTCCAGGAAGAAACGCTTCAGCGTGGCGTCCATGCCGCCGATCAATGCCACTACGATCTCCCCGTTTGTCGCTGTTTCTGCGGTTTCCACAAGGATATAGTCGCCGTTACAGATGTGGTCATCCACCATGGAATCGCCTTTGACGCGCAGGACATAAATTTTTCCTTTGCGGCTGGCAAAATCACCCAGCGAGAAGTTTTCCGGTTGCGAAACCGCCTCTACAGGCTGGCCTGCCGCGATGTGGCCAAGAAGAGGGAATTCCATATTCAGAAATGGCAGGAGGTTCCCGGAGTCTGCCGGGATTTCCGCCGCCGAGATGTGTGCAGCGCTCGCATCCGCAGCCTGGTTGTTGGTGAGTGCCCTTCCATAAGGGACAGACCCGGGAATGGCAACAACCTCCACGGAACGGCTCTGGTTATATCGCCGGCGAATGAATCCTTTTTTCTCTAAAACCTGAAGATGTTTGTGTACCGTGGCCAGAGAAGAGAGGCGAAGTCCAGATGCCATCTCCTCAAAGCTCGGCGAATAGCCATGCCGGTTAATAAAGTGGATCAGGAAATCCAGGACCTGCTTTTGTCGCTTGGTCAAGGCCATCACTTTCCTCCGGCTGTGACTGGATGTGCAGCCACAGACACTTGAGTTCATCCCATTATAGGCGAATAAAAAGCGAATGAGCAAGCAAAAATCTGGATTCCCTCATTTTTCCCCAAATTGCGGAACAATCGCTGACCCTCCATCTGCAGGTTGCATAGCCTTTATTTGCGGGATGTAACGATGGCCACACTCTACAGAAGGAACTGGGCTCAAGGTCGGGAACTACTGGCAAAACTATAGGCGTGTGTTTACTTTCTGACTGGTTTAATTATAGTTGGGTCAATTTGGAGCTGGGCTGTTGTATTTCTGTTGACAGTGTATCCCTCGTAACGATATCCTGCCCTCCAAATTTTGAACGAGTGAACGACCGGCTTGCTTATCAGGGAGGGGGCAAGTCATCGTGAAATACGCGATAAGTCTTTTTACAGTAATAGTGTGTCTTTTTTCGAGTTGCGGGGGTGGATCAAGCGCCCCGGGCGCATCAAGTCCGTCTGATCCCTCAAACTCACAGACCCAGGTTTCTGTTAGCATTGCACCCAGCGCCCAGCAGGTTATTGACGCCAACCAGTTACTGAATTTCACAGCCAGTGTCACGAATGATACCAACAGCCAGGGCGTAACCTGGAGTGTATCCGGAAGTGGTTGCAACGGCAGCGCCTGTGGAACCTTAACCAACATGTCTAAAACATCGGCAACCTACAGTGCGCCTGTCAATGTTCTTTCATCTGTGATGGTCACCGTTAAGGCCACGTCGGCGGCCAAAAGCACTTCATTTGCAACGGCAAACGTACAAGTGAACCCTGATCCCGCCATTGCCACCAGCGCGCTGCCGCAGGGCGAAGTTGGAGGAGTGTACAACACAACGCTGCAAGCCACCGGGGGAACTGGAGCCCTTGCCTGGAGTGTTGCCGTCGGTTCCTTGCCTAACGGCCTCTCGCTCAATGTAAGAAATGGTCTGATTTACGGAGCCCCAAGCGTGTCAGGAACATTCCACTACACATTGCAGGTTACCGATTCCGCTCCAACTCCGGTGTCTGCACAAAAGCAATTCAGCATTACTATCCTCAGCCAGTTGGCCATTACCACAACTTCCTTGCCGGGCGGCAAGGTAGGAACCGCTTACAACGCTGCCATGCAGTTCAGCGGAGGGATACCACCTGTCACCTGGAGCGTTGCCTCCGGCATCCTTCCGTCCGGGGTATCGCTGGACGCAAGCAGCGGTGTGATCAGCGGTACGGCAACGACGGCGGGGACTTTCGACTGTGTTGTGCAGGCCACTGATTCTGCTCCCAGCCCCGTTTCCGCAATGTCTGTGCAATTCAGTGTCACAATCGCCAGCCAGGCAAATCTTGTGATCAGCACCAAATCCCTGCCCGAAGGGACAATGCAGGTGGCTTACAGCGCGACAGCTGAAGAGGATTATGGAACGTTGCCTGTGGCCTGGAGTATCAGTTCGGGAACTTTGCCGAACGGCCTGTCGCTTGATCCAGGGACCGGCAATATTTCCGGGACTCCCACGACTGCCGGAACTTTCACATTTACGTTAATGGTGACAGACTCGAGCACACCGGCGCAGAGCGCCACCCAACTGCTCAGCATCACGATCAACTCTTCCGGATCGAATGACACTGAACTGAGCGGACACTATGCTTTCCTGCTGGGTGGATACGACGCAAATGGAAACCGAGTGGCCGCGGCGGGCAGCTTTCAGGCTGACGGTTCCGGGAACATCACAAATGGCCTTGAAGACATTAATGATGCTGCATTATCACCGGAAACGAGCCTGACATTTACCGGGAATTATACTCTGGGTACAGACAACCGGGGGACGTTAACCATCACAAACTCTGGCGGCACCACGTACACGATGGCCTTCGCGATGGGATCGATTACTTCGGGGACCGCTGAAAAAGGGTCTGTTCTGGAATTCGACGCCAGCGGCTACATGATGAGCGGCATTATTGAATGGCAGGACAGCACCGCTTTTTTAAAGGCGGCCGTGAGTGGGAACTATGTTTTTGGATTCACAGGCTCAGATACAGGCGGCAACCGTGTCGGCGTTGAGGGCGAATTCACGTCCGATGGTTCAGGCGGCATCACCGGCGGTGAGTTCGATGCCAATGACGACGGTGTGGTCACCGGCGGAGGATCTATCGCCAATACGAGCACTTACACTGTAGATGCTTCATCTGCAACAGGCCGCGGCACCGTAACGCTGGATGGCATTGCAGCAGCCCCTGCCGACTACGCATTCTATATTGTTTCCGGGAGCGATCTATTAGCTGTCAGTACCGACCCATCTTCAAGTTCGGGTGTGGTTAGCGGGGAAATCGTGAGCCAGGCGACAGGGCCGTTTTCCAATAG
>JBJKQZ010000612.1:0-5735 GCA_046704865.1 Terriglobia bacterium | reverse complement strand
CTGCAACGAGCTGAATTGCTTGCTCAGAAGGCAGACCTCCTTGTTGCTTCGCTTGAGCAATCCAGATGACACTGCTTCAGTGCGCTTGTGCCCCGTAAGAAATTAAGAAGTTGGCAGCGGCGCAGGCAACTTCGATGTCAGTCCGTCACCAGGGTTGGCGTTGTCACTTTTTTTGCCTGCGGCATCTGGGGGGAAGATATGGCTCGATACTTTTCCGCGCACACCACGGCCTGTCTCACAAAACAGGCATTGAAAGACCTCATGCAGCGGTTGATGGGCGCCACGGGGGTCCAGATTCTTCGCGTTGTTTCAAGCCAAGTGGGCGGTCGAATGCTGACGGAAGCCGAAGCGCCCGACCGCCAGACACTCGAAAAGTTCTTTGAAGCACACCATGTCAATTGTGAATGGATTATGCGTATTGACCTTGATGCGCTGCCGGAAGGAATCACTGAGCATTGATTTCCGGGTTACATCCATTGGTGACGGTTTGGGTAAAATGTTACCTGGCGATGAGGATGGATTTTCTTGAAAGCGCGATATCGACGCAATACCATCTCGTAACGTTGGTTTGAGGATTTCAGCCTTCGGTGCGGCAATTCGATCAATGCCTTTTCAACGCTCCACACATTTTTCAAGGAAAAACGCCAGTCGGTACTGACCAGTGTTCGAAGGTCGGCCAGAGCGTATCCGACAATCCTCGCCTGTTCATTCACGAACGGATCAACGTAGCTCATCACCAGGTGCCGAAGAGTACGATAAAGAGGTTTGCGGCCCTGGAGGCTGAAGTCGCGTGACTGGCCTACCGCTCCCCAGCGGCCTCCCTGGCGGAAGGCGAACACAACGTGGTCAAGCTTGTCTTTGGATTCCAAATCCAACAGCAGCGGTGGGTATCCATGTTGCTCCAGGATCGTGGCGGCAACGAAAGCCGCTTCAAGACAATGAGCAGTTGTGCGGCGGAGCGTGCCACGGAAACTTCGCAGGGTTTCGCCGGTCCTTTCACGATTGTAAGTGAAAGTCCGGATGAGCTTTTGCACCTGCCGGGGAGTGCGGTGCGCCTGAATGAGCTCCCACTCTCTGGGAGTAAAGACTTCCCTTGGAGGGATGTCGAAGGGCGACTCGGGTTTGAATTTGCGGGGGCTCAAACAGGCTAGTCTCCTCTCCCCCAGCGATCGTACCAGAGCTGGAAGCAGAACAAGGTCCAAAGAGCTTTCCGGTGATCGGCCTGCGCGGCAGAATGTTCGCGGACCAACTGCTGAACATATGTCACGTTGAACAATCCCTGGCGCTTGAGCTTTTCTTCGGCCAACGAATCAGCCACCAGCGTCCGGAGTTCATTCCGAAGCCAGCTTGCTATGGGCACGGTGAAACCCCTCTTCTGCCTGTAAACGATCTTGTGGGGCAGCCATTTTTCAACGGCCTTCTTCAAAATGTACTTACTCTTAAAGCCACGCATCTTCAGGTTAGTCGGTAGCCCCGCGGCAAATTCAATCAGGCGATGGTCAAGGAAGGGCGTCCGCATTTCCAGGGAGCATGCCATGCTGGCGCGGTCCACTTTGACCAGCAGGTTGTCTTCAAGGTACATCCTGAAATCCAAATAGAGCATTTCCGCGAGGACCTCGTCAAAACGGGTACCCTCCAATATGGGCAGCAGGGGATTGAAAATCACGCTGCTTGGCGGGTGCGGTCCAGTCCATGACGGCGAAATAAGCTTGTCAAGCTCGGCGGGTGAGAACATGCCAAACCACGTTTGGTGGCGTTCCGCAGGACTTTTTTCAACGTGTGTCAGGAAGCGCCGAAGAAACAGCCCAATGGGGACTGCGTCTGAAGAGACGGGCAGAAGGTCGCGTACCCGGCCAAGAACTTGCCGCCGCAAAATCTTGGGAAGTTTCAGGTAATATTCCGCCGCCCGGGCTCCCAGATAGGTGGGATAACCTCCAAACAATTCGTCGCTGCCTTCACCGCTGAGGGCCACTTTGATATGCTGTCGAGCAAAACAAGAAAGCAGGTAGGTTGGAATGATGGCCGGGTCGGCCATAGGTTCATCGAGATGTTTGGTCAGTGTCATCAGCGCGTCCCGCATACTCTGGTCGTCAGCCGTTAACACGTGATGTTTGGTTTTAAAGTGCCTCGCAACGTAGGCTGCGTATTCTCCTTCATCGAATGAGCGTTGGGGAAACGAGACTGAGAAGCTGTTGACGTTTCCGGGCGATAATTCGCTCATCGTGGCCACAACGGTAGAGGAATCGATTCCGCCGCTCAGGAAAACTCCTAACGGGACGTCGCTCACCAGACGAGACGTGGCCGCATCACGCAACTTTTCGCGAAGCTCTTCGCAGGCAGCCTCTTCCTGCTTTGGACTCAAATTTCCTAGTTCTGGCGGCCGTTGATAATCGCGCAAACTCCAGTAGCACTGGGTCCGCATTTCGTGGCCCTCAACGACCATTACATGCGCGGCCGGTAATTTGCGGATATCGGCATAAACTGACCGGGGTGAGGGGAAGTAACCGTAAAAGAAATATTGCGAGAGTGCTTCAGTATCCAGTCGCCGGCTGATTTCGGGATATTCAAGAAGGGTTTTAATTTCCGAACCAAAAATAAGAGTGCCGTTCCGTTGCCAGTAATAGAGCGGTTTTTCGCCCGCACGGTCGCGAGCCAGGACGAGCCGCCTGGCTCGCTGGTCCCAGAGCGCAATGGCAAACATGCCGTTCAATTCACGTACAAAATCAGCGCCCATATCCTCGTAGAGATGGGCGATCACTTCGCCATCAGATTGTGTCTTGAATCGATGTCCTCGGACCAGAAGCCTTTTGCGAATCTCGCGGTAGTTGTAGATCTCCCCGTTAAAGACCAGGTTGACCTCACCGGTTTCGTTTGAAAGCGGCTGGTCGCCCGTTTGGAGGTCGATAATGCTCAGCCGGCGAATGGCGAGCGCCAGATAGGGCCGTTCGAATTTGCCCTGGCTGTCCGGACCTCGATGTCTGATCTGGGCGGACATCCGATCAATCAGATCAGGATTGTCGAGCGGTTTCATGTCCAGGTTATAGATACCGCAAATGCCACACATAGAACTTTCAGGTTGAGAGCCCCGCGAAGAGGGATCGAATTCACTCCGGTTTATGGTTTCCTATGTCCGGTGGGCTGCCTGGACTTGGGTTTGCGGGTATCTCCCAGACGGAATATTGCCATCCCGTCCACATTGGATGCATGGTACGAACAGAGTTGGCCAGTTGTGCCACCTGATTATTGCGCACCAGTACGAGCACCGGAGTTGACCGCCGCTTCGCCAGCCATTCGTCCTCATCCATGACTAAAGGCATGCCATTTGTCGCTGCTGGAGCGAGCCTCTGGGGTAGCCGTCCCGGCTGGATTTCCTGCTCGATTCTTGGCCATTGTGTCACAACGTAATTGCTGGTCAGCTCATCCGCATTCGAAGAAATCAAGCCCACTCGCCTCCGAAGGTAAAATGGCAGGCCGGTCCGAAAATAATAGTACCCGTAAATGGGTAGATCGCGTTGTGGGCTTTCAAGAATAGTTTCTGCCAGCGTCTTGCTCGATTTTGAGGACGCAAAAAGTTCCAGCGGATGAATCCAGCGGAGCAGCATGATCGGGAAGCAGCACGCGACAAGAGCAAATATCAGGAATGTCGGCCCTTTTTGCCGCGCCCGTGCTCAAAGGTTACGGCCGATAAGTCCCAGGGCCCCAAGGCTGATTCCTGTATAGAGCATTGTCGGTCCCAGTAAAGCGAGTACATCATGTGGCATCTTTTTCTGGAGTCTGCCGTACGGGAATAAGAAATGTTCAAAGTGGGGAACTGCTGCAATGATGATTCCCAGCGCAATTAACGTTGCAAAACCTCCCGTCAACCAGTCCGGCGCCCGCCCCTCGGTTGAGGATCTCTGATCTGTCCAAACCTTTCCCATCAGGATGCTGAGCGGAACTATGGCAGGAAGGAAATAGCCCGGAAGTTTGGATTGCGAAATGGAGAAAAAGACGAAGATTACGCCCACCCAGCTCACAAGAAACAAAACCGGGGAGAGTTCATCTCTGCGGAGGTCCCTCCACGCACGAACACGGTGAAGCGCAGCGTAGAGGAGAAAAAAACTCCAGGGCAAAAAACCCACGAGATAAATGATGAGGTAGTAGTAAATGGGTCCACCACGGTGCGATTGTCCGGTGGCAAACCGTTCAAGGCTTTCCTGCCAAAAAGCGTATTTGGGAAAGTCCGGATGCCGTATTGAAACGGCTATAAACCACGGGAGTGTGATCGCGAAAAAAGTTACCAACCCCACAAGCCAATTCAAATCTTTCAGCCGCGCCAGCTTCCCACGCAAAGACAGGTAAACTCCGATTGAAAGCAAAGGCAGTAGAAATCCCACAGGCCCTTTTGTCAGAGTCGCAAGCCCCAACGCTGCAAAAAACAGAACATCCAGCCGCTTTGGCCTTCCATACTCGCTTTCACGCATCCAGTAACAGACCATTGCCCCGGTAACAAACAGGGTCAGTGTCATGTCAAAAATGACCTCGCGGGCAAAAACCACTATCAGGGGCGAAGTCGCCAGGACAATCCCCGAGTAAAGTCCAGTCAGGTCTCCGAACATTCGCCGCGCAAGAAACCATGCCAGAAAAACCGTTAAAAGGGCCGCCAGCGCTGAGGGAAAGCGCGCGCTCGCTTCTGACAATCCCGCTGCTTTGAATGACGAGGCGACTGCCCAGAAAAAGACCGGGGGCTTGTCCAGGTAGGAAAAATTGTTAAAGTGCGGAGTAATCCAATCGCCCATGGCTAACATTTCCCGGGCGACTTCCGCGTTTCTTCCTTCGTCAGGTTCGATTAATGCCAGCCGCCCAATACCCACAAAAAACATGCAGGCAGCAATGACAAGCAAAAGCAGGAAATGAGAGGACGGAAATCTGCGTCGGGTCTCAGGTGCAGGTAAAGTTGGATTGAGATTTGGCGAGTTTTCAACACTCAATGATTGCAAACCTTTCCGTCGGTCCAATGCTGGCCCATCGAATCTGCCGCGGCATCATTTCTCCGCCGCCCCATTTGCGTGGACCTCCTCAGGGGCAGCAGCTTCCTTCTCGATAAGCTGCAGGTTAGATTCGAAGCCAATATAGATCTTTTTCATCCAGCGAACGGCCCAGACGTCTTCAAGGCCTTTTACCAAGCGACCCCATGTCCCGTATTTAGTCACTCCGGCATGGCGCGGATGATGAGACACGGGTACCTGAGTAACACGATAGCCGCGCATCTTGATCAGTGTGGGCAGAAACCGGTGCATCCCCTTATAGAGTTGCAGGCCGTCCAGGCATTTGCGGCGGTAAGCCTTCAGAGTGCATCCAGTGTCAATAATGTTGTCGCCCGTCATCCAGTTCCGGAAACCGTTCCCGATGCGCGATGAAATCCGTTTCCAAAGAGTGTCTTTCCGCTGGGCGCGGATGCCACAGACAACATCCCAATCGCTCAGCATTGCAGCAAGGCGGGGAATTTCCTTGGGATCGTTCTGCAGGTCGGCATCAATGGTTGCGACCATTTCGCCCTTTGCCAGCCGGAATCCTGCCGCCATTGCGACCGTCTGCCCCATATTTTCCCTGAAATGAGCGATACGGATGCGAGCATCGCCGGTCTGAGCTTCCTTCAGCAATTCCAGAGATCGGTCACCGCTGCCATCGTCAACAAAGAGGAATTCCACGCTGCCATCCCATCCTGTCATGGCTTCATTAATGCGCGCCAAGAG
>JBJKQZ010000611.1:0-8009 GCA_046704865.1 Terriglobia bacterium | reverse complement strand
GCAATCGACTCTTCATTGCCGAGCACGCCCGGGATCAATCGGGTGACACATTCCATCACGACGGCGGCAGCCGTTTCACCGCCGCTCAACACATAGTCTCCGATGGAAAGCTCATCGGTGGCAAGATATTCCGCCACGCGCTCATCCATGCCCTCATAGCGTCCGCAGATCAGAACCATACGCGAATGCCGTGAAAGCTCCTCCACAACCGGCTGCCGCAACAGGCGGCCCTGAGGAGACAAAAGAATCACCGGAACGTTTGCTTCCGGCTCCTCGGACCGGATCGACTCCACAGCGCGAAAAATCGGGTCCGGTTTGAGAACCATTCCCGGCCCCCCGCCGAACGGACGGTCATCAACGGTGCGGTGCCGGTCATCACTAAAATCGCGAAGGTCGTGCAGCCGGACGGTCAATTGCCCTCCGGAGACGGCCCTCTTCAGCATTCCGTGAGCCAGAATGCTCCCGAAAAAATCGGGGAAAATTGTAACAACGTCAAATTGCATCGATTTGGGGGTTCAAACGGGCCTTCCGCCCGTTGATGGCGCCCCTCACTACCGGTTCAGGTCGAGCAGGTCTTCCGGGGGCTCGATAACAATCAGCCGGGCCGCGGGATCAATCACCTTGCAGATGGCTTCGGCAAAGGGAACCAGAATTTCCCGAGAATCATCCGAAACGCGCAGCAGGTCCACGCCACCTGTACGCTCGATTTCGGTTACAGTGCCCAGCGGCTTTCTTGCGCCGTTGCTCTCCACGACCACCTGGCAGCCTTTCAACTCCCACAAATAATATTGGCGGGACGAAAGGGCAACTTTCTCTTCCACCGGAATCAGAACCAATCGTCCGCGCAGGGTCTCGGCATCGTTAATGGAGTCGGTTCCGGCAAACTTTAGAACCACTCTTCCCTTGTGCAGCCACGTGTGCTCTAAATTTACGGGCCGGGGACTCTGGCCGGGATCGTCAAGAAACACGCGTTGAAGGTCTGCAAAGCGGGAGGGGAAATCGGTCAGAATTTCCGCCAACACTTCCCCTTTGCGCCCCTGTGGACGCACCACCTGCCCGATGGCAATGAAATCCTGCATCACAGCATTTGCAACGGTAGCGCCTGCTTGCCGCCGCACTTGCCGTTGCGAAGCGGAGCCGCCCATCTCAATCTGCTGGTTGCCTGAAGCGCCGTTCTTCACCCTACTCCAGGATTTCAAGGGTGAAGCGCTTCTTGAGTTTCATCCCGGCAGCCCCGAGGATTGTTCGAATCGACCGGGCCGTTCTACCCTGTTTGCCGATTACTTTCCCAAGGTCTGAGGGATGGACCCGAAGCTCCAGAACCGTGATCTGCTCTCCTTCCACCGGCCGGACAGAAACCTGGTCGGGATTATCAACAAGCGCCTTAGCGATCGCCTCGATGAGATTCTTCATTTCCACTTGGTCCCTCCTGCCGAACTGAGTTTTGCTCTAGCTCTGAAGAAATCGTAGCCGGGAAACCCAAATGGTGGACCCTGAGCCACGGTGAGGCGAAACCGACGGAGCTTCTGTCTAAGCAGAAACAGGCTTTTTGAGAAGGCTCCGTACTGTCTCGGACGGCTGCGCGCCTTTGCCCAGCCAGTAATCCACGCGGTCTCGTTTCAACACCAACTCCACAGGATCCCTCCGCGGGTTATAATGCCCAACAATCTCCACGAACCCCCCGTCACGTGGCCGATCCTGCTCAATCACAACAACTCTGTAACTCGGTTTTTTATTAGCTCCTGTCCGAGCCAGCCGTATTCTTAACAATCGTCCTCCCTGAAATCCAAATTTGAACGGTGGTCAGGCGCCAATCGCCTTTGCCAGCCCGTTCTTCTCAATTACAATAGTAAAACTATTTTCCCGTTTCCCCATACTTTCCCGTATCGAATTAGGAGCCCGCGCCACCCAGCCCGGCAGGCATCTTCAAGCGGCTTAGTTGCTTGCCTAGCAGGCTGGTGCTCATGGTCTTCATCATCTTGCGCATCTGGACATATTGCTTCAAAACCTGGTTGACCTGCTGGACGGTAGTTCCACTGCCGCGGGCAATCCGTTTACGGCGTTTGCCATTGATGATGTCGTGGCGACGGCGCTCCTTCTCCGTCATGGAGTTGATGATCGCCTCAATCCTGACCAGTTCCTTTTCATCCACCTGGACCTTGCCGACATTCTTCAACATGCCCACTTTCGGCAGCATGCCCAGCATCTGGTCCAATGGCCCCAGCGACCGCATCTGCGTCAACTGGTCGCGAAAATCGGAAAGCGTAAAGGAATCTGATTGCAGCTTCTGATGGACTTCCAGAGCCTTCTGTTTGTCAATCTTCTCTTCGGCCCGCTCGATCAGTGACAGGATGTCACCCATGCCGAGAATTCGCGAAACAATCCGGTCCGGATAAAAAACGTCGAGCGCGTCGTACTTTTCGCCGACGCCAATAAACTTGATCGGCTGGCCCGTCACATGGCGGATGCTCAGCGCGGCGCCGCCCCTCGCATCACCATCGAGCTTGGTCAGGATGACGCCCGTGGCACCAAGCCTCTCATGGAATTCCTGGGCGCTCTTGACGGCATCCTGTCCAACCATGGCATCCGCAACCAGCAGGACTTCGCTGGGACGCAAGGTTGCGCGCAGGTCAGCGACTTCCTTCATCAAGGGTTCGTCAATGTGCAGCCGTCCGGCAGTATCCACGATCAGAACATCGTGGCCACGATCAGCCGCGTCCTTTTTGGCCGCGAGCGCCAGCTGCACGGGCGAGTCCATTCCATCACCAGGGAAACACGGAATGCCAATCGCCTTTGCAATAACCGCCAGTTGTTCCCGCGCCGCTGGCCGGTAAACGTCACACGAAACCAGCATGGGGCGTTTCTTTTTCTTGCTCAGCCAGAGGGCCAGCTTTCCAGAGGTGGTGGTCTTACCAGAACCCTGGAGTCCCACCATCAGCAGGACCGTGGGGTATTCCTTTGAAAAAGTCAGCAGTGAGGCATCATGCCCAAGAATATCGACAAGTTCGTCCCGAACAATGCGCACCACTTCCTGCGTCGGCGTGAAAGTTGCGCCAACGTCCTCGCCCAGCGCACGGACCCGCACCCTTTCAAGAAGTGCCTTGACGACGTTGAAGTTGACATCGGCCTCCAACAAGGCCATGCGCACATCACGCAACGTTTCGTCAATGGCCTCCGGGGTCAGCGTGCCATGTCCCCGAAGATTCTTGAACGCCTGCTGAAACTTGTCTTGTAGCGCTTCAAACATCAGCTTATCGCTCGCCTGCTACTTCTTCGCTCACAGTCCTTCCCCTCTTCCCTGCCCGGCATCGGACAAGGACACCTCAAGGGGCAAAATCATTTATTCTATTTTACGCTACCCGTCAGGTCAATAAAAGCCTCCCGCATAATTTCTCTACATATGCTTAGATGTAAAAACCGGTTTCAAACGCCCTCCGTATAACGAAAAACCTATTCAATCCTTGTTAGTGCCCTTCGAAAGCCATTAAAAAGAGTCTCGCCTGGATTAAGATGAGAGTGACTTGTCTTCAATCGGAAAGGCAAGAACCCAACGTGGAAATCGCAAGAGCCAGGGATTCGTCGGCAAGCAGCAGAAAGCAGTGGACTTCATTAAGTTCAGATCACGCCATTGCAGTTGTCGCCATCGCTGGAATCGCCATTCACCTGGTTCTCCGGTTTCTCCTGAACTCTTCGCAATTTTCCTATGACATCCCGCTGTTTGCAGCCCTGGTGCTGGGCGGTGCGCCGCTGGTCTACGGGCTGGGCGTCAAAATCTTTCGAAGAGAGTTCGGTTCAGACCTGCTGGCGGGTATCTCCATTGTGGTCTCCGTCATTCTGGGCGAATACTTGGCCGGAACGCTCGTGGTTTTGATGCTGTCCGGTGGCAACGTCCTGGAGGCCTATGCGGTTCGAAGTGCTTCGTCGGTCCTCAAGGCCCTTGCCAAACGCATGCCCAGCATCGCACACCGCAAGCATGACAGCACCATCACTGACGTTCCCCTGGACGAAATCAGAATCGGCGACACGCTTACTGTCTATCCGCATGAAATCTGCCCCGTTGACGGCGTGGTTCTCGAAGGCCAGGGAATCATGGATGAGTCCTACCTGACAGGCGAGCCATTCGAGATTTCCAAGACGCCAGGAGCGCGTGTCCTTTCCGGCGCCATCAATGGTGAATCAGCGCTAACAATTCAGGCGGACAAACTGCCAGTGGATTCCCGATATGCGCGAATCATGGCAGTCATGAAAACAGCACAGGAAAACCGCCCGCGCATTCGCCGCCTGGGAGACCAGTTGGGAGCTTACTATACGCCGATCGCGGTGGCCCTGGCCGTTGCTGCCTGGGCTTACAGTGGAGATGCTGTGCGCTTCCTTGCAGTCCTGGTGATCGCAACGCCCTGCCCGCTGCTGATCGCTATTCCCGTCAGCATTATCGGCTCCATCTCGCTCGCCGCGCGGCGTGGCATCGTCGTAAAAGATCCATCGGTTCTGGAACGGCTCGACACCTGCCGCACCATTATTTTTGACAAGACTGGAACGCTCACCTACGGGCTTCCACGGCTGATCCAGCAAATTGTTGCGCCCGGATTGGACGAGATGGAAGTTTTGCGGCTGGTCGCAAGTGTCGAACAATACTCCAAGCATCCTCTGGCCAAAGCCATTCTCCATGCAGCTGGAGAGTGCGGCCTGCAACTCCATCACGCCGCTGAAATCAACGAAGCGCCCGGCCGGGGTCTGCGGGGCATCGTGGAAGGCAAGTCCATTCGCATCACAAGCCGCGCCTCGCTGATCAGGGAGTGCGGAACACCTGAAGCGATTCTCCCGCAAGTTTCAGGCGGATTGACCTGTGAAATCGCCCTCGACGGCACATATGCTGCAACTTACGTTTTCCATGATGCACCACGAACCGAGAGCAAATCTTTCGTGCAGCACCTTGGCCGGAAGCACGGCTTTGATAAATTGATGCTCGTTTCAGGCGACCGGGAGAGCGAAGTCCGATATCTGGCGGATCTTGTCGGCGTTAAAGAGGTTTATGCCTCGAGGAGCCCGGAAGAAAAGGTCGAAATCGTCCGTAAAGCCACACGGGAAGCAAAGACGCTTTTTCTCGGCGACGGAATCAATGATGCACCTGCCCTCATGACCGCATCGATCGGGGTGGCGTTTGGACATCACAGCGACATTACCGCGGAATCGGCGGGCGCAGTGATCATGGATACTTCACTCGAAAAGGTTGACGAGTTTTTCCACATTGCCCGGCGGATGCGCGTGATTGCCCTTCAAAGCGCGTTGGGAGGAATGGCCCTGAGCGTGGTCGGAATGTTCTTTGCGGCTGCCGGCTTTCTGCCGCCTGTGGCCGGGGCGATCTGCCAGGAAATCATTGACCTTTTCGCCATCCTTAATGCCATCCGGGCAGCTCTTCCACCCAAGTACCTGATCGACTTCTGAAGGGTTCTTGTGAGAGCCCTCAGGCGTAAGGAAGGAGCCATTCCCGAGGCCACAAGTGGCAAAAAATAATGGCTTAATTGAGGAAATCCGTTCTTGCTGTGGACTTGGTGGAGGACGGTTCCCGACTAACGGAGCGGCTCATCGATCTCCCGCACCCAATCCGGGCGCTTCAGGACCTCGCGAGGCTTCGAGCCATCGGGAGCGCTTATAATTCCGTCGCGTTCCATCAGGTCAAGCAGGCGGGCAGCACGGCCGTATCCCAGCCGCAGGCGGCGTTGCAGCAGAGATGTGGATGCCTTGCCGGACTCCACGACCACACGCACCGCGTCATCGTATACAGAATCGATTTCCGAGGCATCGGTTTCATCGTCGAGTTCCGCGTTGCGGTCATCCTTGTCCCGGACTGGCTTGAGAAACTCTTCGTTATATTCCGGCTCGCACTGCTGCTTGCACCAGTCCACAACCTTGTCGATCTCTTTTTCGGTAACGAGCGCCCCGTGCATGCGAACCAGCCGCGCCGATCCGGGCGGCAGAAAAAGCATGTCGCCACGGCCCAGCAGCGCTTCCGCACCGTTTGAGTCCAGAATGGTCCGGGAGTCCACTTTTGAGGCGACACGAAAGGCAATCCGCGAGGGCAGGTTCGCCTTGATCAGGCCGGTGATCACGTCCACCGAAGGCCGCTGAGTGGAAAGGATGAGATGGATCCCCACTGCGCGGGCCATCTGCGCAAGGCGCGTGATGGATTCTTCCACTCCCTGGGGCTCAACCATCATCAGGTCGGCAAGTTCATCAATGATGATGACGAGATAAGGGAGAGGCCGGTTGCGCTCGGGATCGGTATCAAAAAGATCCAGCGTGGAGCTATCCTCAAAAAGCTTGTTGTATTGCTCAATGTTCCGGACGCCCTGCTCAGCCAGCAACTTCAATCGTCGTTCCATCTCCATCGTGGCGCGGCGCAGCACATTGGCGGCCAGCTTGGGCTCCGTCACGATGGGAGTGAACAAGTGCGGAATGCCTTCATAAAGGTTCAATTCCAGGCGCTTGGGATCAATCATGATCACCTTGACTTGATCCGGTGTCGCCTTATAGAGGATGGAGACAATAAATGCGTTGACCGCAACGCTCTTGCCGCTCCCCGTTGATCCGGCAATCAACAGGTGAGGCATCTGCGTAAGGTCGGCGACCTGGATATCTCCCTTGACGGTCTTGCCCACGCACAGGACCAGCCTGGACTTGTGATTGTTGAACTCGCTTGACTCGAGTGTTTCCCGAAGTTGAATGGTTTCACGATGCGCATTGGGCACTTCAATGCCAATGGTTGACTTGCCCGGAATACGCTCGATCAGGATCGATTCAGCCTTCAGGGCAAGGCAAAGATCGTCCGCCAGGTTCACAATGCGGCTGTACTTGATCCCTGCCTCCGGCTTGAACTCGTAAGTCGTTACAACGGGACCGGGGTGAATCTGAGTAACCGTTCCCGTTACGCCAAACTCCGCAAACTTCTCCGTAAGCCTGAGAGCACGATCCTTTAGCTCATCCTCGTCAATTCTTTCCTCAGGGTCGGGCGGCTTCAAAAGGGTTGTACTGGGCAGTTTGTAACGGCCGCGATTGCGCCCCGTGACCTTGGAAGGCTTGGGTGGCGCGACCTCTTCTTCAGGTTCCTCGTCTGTCTCGGCGGGCGCTTGCCTGCGCTCCACAATCCTGGGACTGAATTCCGCAGGTTCTACCACATCAGGCGGTGCGGCCGGCTGCCTGCCGGTTGTTTTGGATTCCTCTTCCAAGCCGTCCGCGCGGGGCGAGAGCTGCCGTGCCTTCTGCGCCACTGCGGGCTGCCTTCCGGCGGCTTTTGTCCGTTCAATCTGGCGCCTCAAGCGTTCGGCACGGCGTCTTTCACGCCAGTCCTGAAATCGCGCGACGAGCCTTCCCACAAATGCAAAGCGCCTTTGCAGAATTGCAATGACCGAAGAAAATGAAAACCGGGTGACCAGAAACAGTGAACTCAAAAACAGCGCACCCGTAACGATCGCTGCTCCCAACGGATTGAAAACGTGGACCAGACCAATTGCCGCCAGATATCCCGCGAGCCCGCTCCCTTGAACCACTCCGTCGATGCGCGGCGTATACGGAAATAATTGCAGCAGAGCACCTAACGATAAGATCAGCACCAGGAACCCAAAAATCTTGGTGCGAGGGGCCTCAATGGGCCTTGTCCGGATCAGCCTGATGCCCACAAAGAAGAGCGCCAGCGGAATCAGATAAGCCACCCATCCCAGCAATTGCTCCAGTATGTCAGCCCCGTACGCGCCGACCATTCCAATCCAGTTGTGGATGACTCCCGCTGTGGTGCCGCTGGTATCAAAGGATGGATCTCGCGGAAAATAGGAGACCAGGCTGCACAGAATCAGCAGGCCCAGGATCAACAACAGGAATCCCACCAGCTCCGCAAAGCGTTCTGAGCCGATCAATGAGTGGACAGAAGACCTTTTGGAAAGATCTTTTTTGGTAGTAGAAGAGGAGGTTGGCATGCGCCGCAATCTCTCCGGCAAGCCTGCTTCCTGCGGTTA
>JBJKQZ010000610.1:0-9797 GCA_046704865.1 Terriglobia bacterium | reverse complement strand
GGGACTGACTGGACCTGGTTCCGCTCGCGGATGCTGGGAGGCCGCACCAACCACTGGGGGCGCATCTCGCTGCGGTTTGGGCCTTACGACTTTAAACCTTACTCCCGCGACGGAAAGGGCTTTGACTGGCCCATCAGCTACGATGACATTGCGCCCTATTACGACAAGACGGAAGAACTGATCGGCGTCTTCGGCGCTGACAGTCACATTGAGAACGCCCCGGACGGCAAGTTCCTGCCGCCGCCTGCGCCGCGCTGCCATGAATTGCTGATCCAGAAAGCCTGCGACAAGCTCCATATTCCCTGCATTCCGTCGCGGCTTTCCATCATCACGCGGCCGCACCATGGCCGTCCCGCCTGCCATTACTGTTCACAATGCGGGCGGTCCTGCGCGACCTCTTCGAACTTTTCATCACCAACGGTGCTGATTCCTCCGGCGATGGAAACTGGAAACCTGGACATTATCTGCAACGCCATGGTCCGTGAAGTCCTGACCGGGCCCGACGGCATGGCGACCGGCGTTTCCTACATTGACAAGACAACCCGCAAGGAAGTGCAGGCGCGCGGAAAGATTGTTGTGCTGGCAGCCAGCAATTGCGAAACCAGCCGCCTGCTGCTGAACTCGCGCAGCACGCGCCACCCCAATGGGCTGGCGAATTCCAGCGGCGTTGTGGGCCGCTATCTGATGGACACCGTCGGCGCGGACGGCACAGTGGGATTCTTACCCGTGCTGCTGGACCTCCCTCCGCACAATGACGACGGAGTTGGCGGCATGCACCTCTATATGCCGTGGTGGAATTACGACAAACAGTTCAAGAACCAGTTGCCCTTCGCCCGCGGCTATCACATTGAATTCGGCGGAGGCCGGCACATGCCCGGAGCCGGAGAATTCAGCGGCTCACAACGCTATCTGGGAGGCGGCTACGGTCTGGAATTAAAGAGGGGCTGCCGCAAAATCTACGGCGCGTTTGTAGGCTTCTCCAGTCGCGGCGAAATGATTCCCAATGACGAGAGCTATTGCGAGATCGACAAGGACGTGGTGGATGAATGGGGCATCCCGGTGCTGAAGTTCCATTTTAAATGGACCCAGGATGAGATCCTGCAGGCCCGCCACGCGCGCGAAACCTTCCGCGAAATCATCGAAACCGCCGGCGGAGAAGTGGTGCGGACCGCCGGCGCGGATGAGAACTGGGGAATTTCGCGCGGCGGCGAAATTATCCATGAAGTGGGCACGGCCCGGATGGGTTCGGACCGCAGCACCTCCGCATTGAATTCCTATTGCCAGGCGTGGGACTGCAAGAACCTGTTCATAACGGATGCCGCGCCGTTCGTCAGCAATGCAGATAAAAATCCCACGCTCACCATCATGGCTCTGGCGTGGCGAACCACGGAACACATTGTGAATGAGATGAAGAAACGGAATATTTAAAGGCAATGATCCAGGTTTTTACAGGGGGCGACAAGCATCATGTCTGAAAAGGATAAAAGCAAACGCAAAGGCGCCATCAAACGGCGGGACGTACTGAAGGCATTCTCCGTGGTCCCGGCCGCCGCATTGATACCACTGGGATCGGCTGTGGCGGCGGAGGCAAAGGCCGCTGGCAGCGCAGCGGGGCAGGCGGCTGCAGCCTATCACCGAAAGGTCTTCAACGATCATGAGTGGGGAACGATCAAAGTCCTCAGCGACCTGATCATTCCCGCGGATGAGCGCAGCAGCAGCGCCAGCCAGGCCGGTGTTCCGGCATTTATCGACGACTGGCTCGACTTCAAGGGCGGCGAACTCAAGGCGGAAATTATCGGCGGCCTGACGTGGCTGGATATTGAATGCAACCGCCAGTTCGGCCACGATTTTGTGGCATGCACCGAGGCCCAGCACAAGAAGATCCTCGACCGCATTGCGTATCCGGACAAGGCATCGCCTGAGGATACAAACTACGTGATGTTTTTCAGCCACTTGCGCGACCTGGTGGTGGGGGGATTCTTCTCTAGCGAAGAGGGCGTGAAGGACCTGCCTTACCTGGGCAACAAGGTGGTCGCGGAGTGGAAAGGCTGCCCGTCCGACGTTCTGGCGCAGATCGAACAAAACCTCAAAGCAAAGCACGTGGGGCTGAGCCTGGCAAGCGACGAATCATCCGCCTAAGGCACGCTTATGTCTTCGTCATTCCGGGTGTGAAGCCGCGCCGCCGCTTCACACCTGTTTTTCCCAAAGCATAACGCGGTCTTCGCCGTCCACTTCCTGCAGGCGCACATCAATCAATTCACTCTCAGAGGTTTGAAGGCTGCGGCCCACGTAGTTTGCCAGAATGGGCAATTCGCGGTGTCCGCGGTCGATCAGGACGCAAAGCTCCACCCGCTGCGGACGGCCGAATGCGAGCAAGGCGTCCAGCGCGGCGCGCGTTGTGCGCCCCGTGAAAAGAACGTCGTCCACTAGAATCACTTTCTTTCCATCCACTGAAAATCTGGGAGGTGCGGCCCCCGCTGCGGGGCGTGACCGGCCCTTTTCCAAATCATGGCGATAGGAAGTGGTATCCAGCGTCTCTACAGGCGGCTGGGCAGACTCAATTCCGCCAATCGTCTGGGCAAGCCGCTCGGCCAGCGGAACGCCTCTTCGCTCAATTCCCACAAACATCAGATTTTCAACGCCGTTGTTCCGCTCCAGGATTTCGTGGGCCAGGCGCACAAGCGTGCGGTCAATTTCCGAGGCCGACATCAGTTGGGCTTTTTCCCGTGCTCCCGCGAGGCTTGTATCTGATGGATTTACCGTTCTGTTCGACATGATAGCTCCTTTTTTAAGGCATTATAACGCACGGGATTGAGGAACCGGCGGACGCAAGGTCGCTAACCCTTCAACAGCGAGTGCTGATAAGCCCGGCGCAGGCCGCCCACATAATGGTCCGCTTCGCGCGTCGGCTTGGGAATGCGAAAGCCATCCGTACATTTGCGCACCACTCTTTCGGCCGTCGCAAGAGAAATGCGGTGCCCCTGTGTCACAAAGATGGGGCGGGTATGATCGCGGGTCCGCAAAACGGTCCCCACACGCTCTCCGCGAAATTCGAGCGGCGCGGTTGATCCGGCCTTCACTCCTGGCTCTCCGGCTTCGCCCACCAGGAGTGACTTTGCGCAGCCGATGGCCGGCTTGTCGAACAACACTCCGATGTGGCAGGCAATCCCGAACAGGCGAGGATGCGCGCGGCCATGGCCATCGATCAAAAGGATGTCGGGCTCAGTTTTGAGACGTGCAAACGCTGCCATCAGGATCGGACTTTCACGAAAAGAGAGCAGACCGGGAACATAGGGGAATGGCAGCTTGCGGCGGGCCATTCGGCGCTCAACTTCTTCTAGCGAGGGAAAACGGTAAACGATGACCCCGGCAAAGGCGATTTCGGTCGCGGGATCAAAGGCAATATCGGCGCCGGCCACGTATCTGATCTGTTCGAAGCGGTCTTCCAGCACAACGCGCTCGCGGAGGCTCTCCTGGAGCCGCATGGCCTCGCGCGGCGTGAGCTTCCAGCGGGTTCGAAGTACGGGAGTCATTTTTTCAAGTCCTGATGATACTGCATATCCCGCGCAAGCCGGAAACCCACTGCCACTGCGGGACGCGTTATGACTTCAGGCTTCGGCAGCAGGTCCGCTCCTGACAGGTGAGAACTGCGTGACACCAGCCTGCAGAATCGGCATCCCCCGCGTCTGCCAGTTGGCACCAATCTGAATTCGAGGTACACTCTCTGAGTTTAAGCCCTTTTACAAGGGCAAACTTGCTTGGAAGCCTTTCCAAGAGACACGAAGAAGGCCAGAACCAGCACCAGTCATCTGCAGTCATTAACTGCCATGAAGAACGACTCTTATCTTAATAAGACTTTATTCGAAATCCTTGAACAAGTCTCCCGACATCCGGCAATTGAGGCGCAAGCGCTTGCGAAGAAGCTTGAGATCAGCCTTTCTGCTGCCAACAGTCTTGTGACCAGACTCCGGCGGGCGGGCCTCATCATTCCTGCGGATAAACGCCGCGGCCTTCGGCTCAACCCCGATTACGGCTATGTCGTCGGGATCGATATGGGAGCCAGCCATCTCCATTTTGCTCTGTCGAATTTTTCCGGAGAGATCATGGACGATGCCGTGGAAAAGGTACGGCCGGAAGACGGACCCCGGAAAACAATCGGCCAGATCAAAAAGGGAATCCACAAACTGATCCCGGCGGAAAGACGCAACCGGCTTCGGGCCGTTGCGCTGGCCGTACCCAGCGCCATCGATCCCCGCAGCGGCCTGGTACTGATGGCCAATAACCTTCCGGGATGGAAGAACATCAACCTGCTGCGCGAGCTGGAAAAAGAATTCCGCCTTCCCATCCGAATTGAGAATGACGCCAATATGGCGGCGATCGGCGAACATTGGCGCGGGGTGGCCCAGGACGTGGGAAACTTTGTCTTTATCGCGCTGGGAACCGGAATTGGTTCCGGGATCTTCATCAACGGACACCTCTACGTTGGGCGCACCGGTGCGGCGGGCGAACTGCAATTCCTGCACGTGGAGTGGCCGCGATGGAACGAAGATTACGGGGACACGGGATACTTTGAAAGCCACGCTTCAGGGCAAGGTATCGCCACCATGGGGCGAAAATTAATGAAGCAGCGGCGAGGTGGCGCCTCCGAAGGGCTTGCGGAAACGCGCGACGCCTATTTTGTTTTTGAGGCGTTCAACAAAGGGAATCGCCAGGCGCGAAAAGCGCTGGAAACCATATTTACCATCCTCGGCGTGGGCGTTGCCAACGTGGTTGGAGTGCTGGACCCCGACATGATTGTTCTCGGCGGCGGGATTTGCCGCGGCGCTCCGGAGTTCATGCTTTCCACCGTCGCCAGGGTGGCTGGAAAAATTCAACCCAACTGCCCGCCAATCCTGATCAGTGAACTGGGGGACCAGGCACAGACTTACGGGGCCGTTTATTCCAGCATGATGGCCGCCTGCAAGGCTGCAACTACCCGGGACATTTAGATACCGCAGTTCCGGGGTATAAGTTCCCTGCCCGCCCAATGCAGAATCCTGGGCTCAGTCCAATTCGTTAGGGTGAAAGCAAGGTAAAGGTGGAGATGGCTGCTATTGCGGCTGGACGATGCCCTTTTTAACTGCGTAAAGGACCAGTTCCGCCGTACGATGGAGGCCAAGCGTTTCCATCAGGCGGGCCCGATGGACGGCCACGGTGTTGACGCTGATGTCGAGCAGAGTGGCAATCTCCTTGTTGGACTTTCCCTGTGCAATCAACTGAAGAACTTCCTTTTCCCTCAGCGTCAGGCGGTCATAGAGATCTTCGCCCTGTTCCTGCATACTTCCCGTCTTCAGTCCTTCGAGCACCAGGTTTGAGACCGCAGGGCTCATATACGCGCCACCCTGGGACAGCACCATTACGGCCTGAGCCAGGTCGACTTCGATGGCGTCCTTCAGAATGTAACCTTTGGCGCCGGCTTCAATGGCCTTGCGCACATAAGCCGGATTGGAATACATGCTGAGGATCAGCACCCTCGTTTCCGGGTTGGCTTTCAGTATTTCTGCCGTCGCTTCAAGCCCGCCGATCTCGGGCATCAGGAGGTCCATCACCACCACATCAGGCTTGATCTTGGCGCATTGCTCGATGGCCGAAAGTCCGGTGTTGGCCTCGCCCACCACCTCAATCCGCGCCTCATCTTCCAGCAGGCGCCGGAATCCCTGGCGAACCAGCGCGTGATCGTCGGCAAGAAAAACCCTGATCTTCTTATCCGTAGCAGCGGAGGACATGGCTGTTTATCCTACCTTTTCGGCGACTCGTGAATCGGGCGCTTGCTTCAGTGGTATTCGAACGCTGATGGTGGTACCTTTGCCGGCGACCGACCTCACGTCGAGTTTACCGTTCAGATGTTCCGCGCGCTCGCGCATCCCCATCATACCGATACCATCATTCGGAGACCGCTCCGCGGGATTACCTACCTCAAATCCTACACCATTATCGCGAATTTCCAAGCAGAGTTCGCGTTCCCGCTCTTCCATATCCACCCAGGCCTCCGTGGCACGCGAGTGTCGCGCCACGTTGTTCAGGGCTTCCTGCACGATTCGATAAACATGAATGGATTCTTCCGGCGGAAAGCGGCTGCTTGCCAGGGCCCCGGCAAAATGCACAGGAATTCCCGCCTGGCGTGAAAACTGGCGCGTGAACCATTCAAGCGTCTGATCGAGGCCAAAATCGTCCAGAACTCCCGGGCGGAACATCTGTGACTGGTCGCGAACTTTTTCGAGCGTCTCCTCAACAATATTTTTGACGTATTCCAGATCGGACAGGAGCGCGGGGTCGGGATTTTGAGCCTTGCGCCCCGCACGGTTCAGCATCACGCCGATGGCGGTAAGAATCTGTCCGAATTCGTCGTGCAAATCCCGGGCAACACGCCGCAGGGTCTCTTCCTGGACTTCGATCAGCTTCCAGGAGAGCTTGCGCAATTGGCCGGACTGCACCTGGAGTTGTTCAGCCAGGTGATGCAGCTTGGCAAAAGTCTTTCTGCTGGCTTCCAGCGTGTAGAGGCCCGTCCCAAGCGCCAGCAGGAACAGGAGGGCCGTGATCAGCAGGATGTCCGTCTTGACGTTTTCATACGTCGCGTTGATGCGGTCCGCGGCATCCGACTGCGCCTGGTCATTCAAGACCAGAAGCCTTGCAACGATCTCGGAAATGACGGCACGCCGGTTTTCAAGCTCGGTCTGAACCAGCTTACGGGCGTCATCCGTGCGCCCCTGCTGCGCCAGGGCAAACACGTTGTCGGCGGTCGAACCAAAATCATGGAGCGCGCTTCGCAACTGAATGCGTTTATCGTGGCTGGCCACTGTGTCCACGGCAAACCGGCCCTCAAGCATCGCTGCGTTTTCCATGTCGTTACGGAGCCGTGTGAACTCCGGCTCCCAGTCACGGATGGGGTATCGGCTCCTGGAGAGCGCAAGGTCTCGCAATGAAATTGCCAGCAGATAGGCATCATTCTGCAGACGGAGGAGCTGCAAGGAGGCCTTGCGGTTCTTCTGGACGACGTTGACCTGGAAATCTTCCAGCCAGCGGATCTGCCGGCTGCTGTAAACCACAAAAATGAGGAAGATTGAAAGAATAATGCAGAGGCCGATCCACAGGCGAGTGGATGGCGACGGGATTTTCCGCAACTGGTCGTACTGAGAGGCAGACTCAGTCATCGGGCTTACGTCGAACCCTGGAAAGGATAATCGTGAATAATACCCTTGCCTTCCTGAACCACATAAGTGCGTCCTGCTTCAAGCCTTCCCAGTTCCTGTTTCTCGCCGCTCGGCCATTCGAGCAGCGCTTTTTCAATATACCGGTATTCTCCCAGGCCAAAAGTCACTCTGGTGTCCGAACAGGAAAGATAGCTCGAGCCGCTCTTCACGGTAAGCCAGCGTTGACCCTGAGGCGCCCAGATATGCACATTGGTCCCTATGCCGTCGCGATTGGAGCGGACACCAACGGTGGCAAACCGAATGCTGTGGTTCACCCCTCCGTCATTCCGATAGAGATAGGCCTGGCCGTTATTTGTGGTCATCAGCACGTCCAGGTCTCCATCATTGTCAAAGTCTCCGTAAGCAGCACCTCGCGCAACCTTCGGCTGGTCGAACGATTTTCCCACCAGCGCGCTGATATCACGGAACTTACCATGACCTTCATTATGGAACAAACGCGGCGGCTCTGCATAGGTAATACTGGCTTCCACGCGGTTGATGGTGGCGTCGATGTGGCCATTGGCCACCAGCAGATCGAGCATGCTGTCAAGATCAACATCAAAAAAGAAACAGCCGAAGCCGAGCGTCATTCTTGTGGACTGTCCCACCGCGTTTGAGGGTGCCTCATCAATAAAGAAGCCGTGGCCTTCATTCCGGTAGAGCCCAACCATTTGCTGAGAAAAATTGGTCACCACCAGACTCGGTAGCCCGGAGTTGTCATAATCCGCAGCGTCGGCACCCATGCCGGCCCTGGCTACTCCGTCTTCACTGAAGGCAACGCCGGCGGATACTGCTACCTCTGAAAAGGTCCCATTGTGATTGTTGTGGTAGAGCTTGTTGGGCTGGGTGTCATTGGCGATAAAAACGTCGGGCCAGCCGTCCTGATCATAATCAATCATCGTGATGCCGAGTGATTTGGAAGTGGGATCGTGAAGGCCGGATTTGCCGGTTACATCTTCAAATGTCCCGTCGCCGCGGTTGTGGAAAAGCCAGCAAGTTGTGCCCGGATAGGCTTCCGGCGTGCAGTAAGATTTTGTCTTGCCATCAAGACTGCAAAAGATGTCTGTTTCCGGAGACCATTTGACGTAGTTGGCCACCAGCAGGTCGAGATGGCCATCACGGTCATAATCAAACCACAGGGCGGAAGTGCTGAGACTTGAGTAGCCGCTAAGATGGGCGGCGCGTGTTACGTCTGTAAATGTGCCGTTGCCGTTGTTGTGGAACAGGTGGTTCTGGCCGTATGTGGTCACATAAAAATCGTCAAAACCGTCGTTGTCATAATCTCCCACAGCCACGCCAATGCCATACATCTCAATGTCGAGCCCGGCCTGCCGGGTGACGTCCGTAAAAGTTCCGTTGCGGTTGTTGCGGTAAAGCTTCATCGTGGTGTGGCGTTGGACATGCCCCGGCCAGTCTTTTCCGTTGATCAGCAGGATGTCCAGCCATCCGTCGTTATCGTAATCAAAAAAGGCGCATCCGGAACCAAGGGTTTCCGGCAGGTATTTTTCGCCAAAAGCGCCGCTGTTGTGATGGAAGATAACTCCCGACTGATCGGTGACGTCAACCAGTTGGACAGGAAAAGGACGATTGGACGAACTGTGATGGGTGAGGCGCGCCCACTCTTCCCGGATGCGTGGAGACTCGTAGATCAAGCCGCCTGCGCCTCCCACAGCCCCGACTCCCACAAGCAGCTTTAGCAGATTCCTACGGTTCATTGCCTGCACATTCCGGACCCAATGGGTACGTGTCCTCCACAATAACGGCGGCCTGCTCCTGAGAGCAAGGACTTTCCAATATATAGAATTATTTAGATGCGCTACTACTGAAATCGATGGATAGAGCGTAATCCTTTCAAACTAAAATCCGGTCCGAGAGGTTCCCAATAGCGCCGATGCAGCGTACCAATTGGGCTTTGCCCAACCCGCAGGGCCCATTAGTAGAAAAAAATAGACGGCGTAGTACTAAAAAATGATGACCCGCGTACAAAACGGCCTTGCAATTCCGGAGCACTATTCGATAACGTAAAGCCCTCGCGTCGAGTTTGGGGTAAGAGGGGCACTTCATATTGCACATGAGCGTTGATTCCAAAGAGGGCGGGCGCCGGCGCCGCCTGAATAGTATCTTACTGGTGCTCGGAGTTGTCCTGGCATTCAACGCAGCCTATCTGGCTGCCTATGCCACACCAGATCTCTTCTACGTCATCAATGCGCTTTTGCATCCCTTCCTGGGCGTGCTGGCCGCTGTTCTTTTTATCATTTATCTCAAACGCCATCGGGAATATCTCACTGGCTTTGCGGGGCCAATTTCCATTCTCTGCCTGGCCGTCAGCGCCGGCTTTGGAATCTTCCTTTTCTTTGCCGGGATGACCGTCCCTCACAGCCTGGCGCTCTACCTGCATGTGGGGTTTGCGATTGGCGGATTGTTCTTCCTGCTGGTTCGTCTTCGTTCATGGGCGAGCGGTCGCATAGATCTCGCATTTGCCCGGAAAGCGTGGCGGATTGCCGGCGCCGGATTTGTAGCGGCGCTGATTTTCTATGGCAGCGCGGCCTTGTACCATCACTATTTCCC
>JBJKQZ010000609.1:0-2835 GCA_046704865.1 Terriglobia bacterium | reverse complement strand
TCAGCAGACTTCTCGGTTTTGTGGGTTTTGTCATACTCCTTCACGTAGTAACCCCATTCCATGGCGGCGTTAACCGCGACCACGTCCCAAACGTCGAGCTTGCTTCCATGAG
Source organism: Terriglobia bacterium (assembly GCA_046704865.1). Classification (GTDB taxonomy): domain Bacteria; phylum Acidobacteriota; class Terriglobia; order UBA7540; family UBA7540; genus SCRD01. Next base: position 2,723 of record JBJKQZ010000609.1, on the reverse strand, counting down.
CCTGCAAGCCATCAGCGATGCCTTGCAGTTCTTCGCGATACTCCGCTTCGATCTTTGGCCACAACATGTTCTTTGCGGCATCGCGATAGAATTTCCAGCCGAAGTTTCGGCCGTGGGTCTGCTCCAGCATCGTGACCTTGGCGGTATCTTCGATCTTGTCTGCCAGCAGATACCCGTGCTGGTAGCCGATTTCCGCAGGCGTGCCCTCAAGGTGCACGAACGTCCATCCATTTCTTTCCGGACTACGGAACGCCCCCTTCAATCGCGCGTCAGGTTTTGGCTGAGGAGTGGTGAAATTACATGACACGTCCAATAGCAGGGCGCCACTGAGCCCGGCCAGAGAACTTTTGATGAACGCTCGTCGTTGCATACTTTCCTCCGATCAAGATAATGCAGGCTAGAGTACCACTCAAAGTCCTTAAAGGAAAAGTGGGAAAAAGCGGTGGGCTATTCCGCAGACGAGCGGGAGAGTTCCTGGAGTGACACGCCTTGACGCCGCCAGAGTTCTGGGCCAAGATCAGCGGGATAAGAAAGGGGAAATCCTTTGCAACCCAAAACATCAGAATCAGGGCAAACACTCTATGAACGGCTTGGTGGCTACGACACCATTGCGGCAATCGTTGATGAATTTCTCCTTCGCCTGCGGGCAGATCCCATGTTCGCCCGATTTGGTGGCGGGCGCAGTTCCGACTCAACACGGCGCGGCCGCGAGTTTCTGGTCAGCCAGATGTGCGAGCTGTCCGGAGGGCCGTGCAAGTATTTTGGCCGCGACATGAAGACGGCTCATGGGGGCCTTGCCATTACCTCTGCGGAATGGGCAGCATGCCTGCGGCACACCGCCGACGCTCTCAATCACCTCAAGGTGACCGCAAAGGCTAAAGAGGAATTTCTCGTGCTGTTCGAACGTTACAGGGATGAAATCGTGGAAGCGTAAAAACAGTGGGCCTGTGTGGGTGCAAAAGCATCAGAGCCCCGTGCTTCAACGGCCCGGCAATTTCCCGCCTTGGACCTTATCGCGCCGTCCAGCCCCCATCGATCAGGATCGTGTGGCCCGTGATCAGTGTTGCAGCGGGCGACGCCAGGAAGACGACGGCTCCGGTGACTTCCATCGGCTCACCGATCCGGTGCAACGCCGCAATGCGCTCAATGGTGTCGGCGCGGAAAGCCGGGTTCGCCAGCGCCTCTTCAGTGCCAGGAGTATGGATAAATGTGGGCGCAACGGCGTTCACTGTGATGTTGTGCTTGCCCCACTCCACCGCCAGGCACTTGGTCATATGCGCGATGGCGGCCTTGGTGGTGCAGTAGACCGATTCCGTGGGCAGAGCCACAAAACCCGCCTGTGAACTCATGTTGATAATGCGGCCCCCCTTTTGCCGAATCATCACTCGTCCCGCTGCCTGGCTGGCGAAGAACGTCCCCTTTACGTTCACGGCCATCGTGTAATCAAAATCTTCTTCCGTAAAATCCTCTGCTGGATGGTCCGGAGCGACGCCTGCGTTGTTGACCAGAATGCCCAGGCGCCCAAAGTGCGCAACAGCTTCCGCGATGGCGCTGGAAACTTGGTCAAGGTGCGCCATGTCCATTTGCAGTGGAAGAGCACGGCGGCCCATGGTCTCAATTTCCTGAACCAGCGCGGACCCCGTGTTCCGGTCACGGAGGCCCAGCGCCACGTCGGCGCCTGCATTAGCCAGCGCCAGCGAAATCGCACGGCCCAGCCCACGCGCCGCACCGGTCACCAGCGCCACTTGGCCGGTGAGATCGAATTTAGGAAATTCATTCATGCTTGCCATCCCCGCTAAAAGGTCGTCGGCTCAGAAACGGCAGGAGAACCGGTATGCGCTGGGTGCATTCTGGAACCGTAATAGGCATAGTGCGTAACTACGGCATAGCAGACCAGTGGAATGATCATTGCGATCGCCATGCTATGCCAGATTTCGTACAGGAGCCCCATGGCCGGCGGAGCTGCGGCGCCTCCGACGATGGCCATGATGATGAACGATCCGCCGAGCTTGGTGTTTTCCCCAAGGCCTTTAATGCCCAGCGCATAGATCGTCGGGAACATCAGCGACATAAAGAAGCTGGTCAGGAACACAGCCGCCACTCCCACCCAGCCGGGAAACAGGACGCCGATTCCCGCCAAAACCATATTGATGATGCCAAAAGCTCCCATCAGTTTGGCGGGGCGGAAAAACTTCATCAGATAGGTGGCAACAAAACGGCCGACTGCAAAGGCCACCAGGCTTCCAGTCAAGAGGTAGCCGGCGATTTTTTCAGATTGATGTGTGTAGTCCTGGATGTATTGAATCAGGAAGCTCCATGTTCCCACTTGCGCTCCCACGTAAAAGAACTGCGCGGACACACCCTGGAGAAAATGCGGGTAGTGAAGCAGGTCACTAACTTTACCTTTATCGCGTGCATCCTTTTCCAGAGTTTCCTCTTTAATTTGTGGGAACTTAGTTTTCAGGATGAGGATGGCCATGATCCAAACAACCACGCCAAGAACAATGTAGGGATGGACCACTCTCAGCGTTTCACTTTTCAGGTAAGCGTTGAGAGTGCCCTGGGCCTTGAGGGTGTCGATCTGCCGGGGGTCTAGTTCAATTCCCGAAAAGATGAAAACCGTCCCGGCGAGGGCTCCTGTGATGGATCCCAGCGGGTTGAAAGATTGAGAGAGGTTCAGCCGCTGCTCAGAAGTTCGGGGGTCCCCTAGTACGGCAATAAAG
>JBJKQZ010000608.1:0-6049 GCA_046704865.1 Terriglobia bacterium | reverse complement strand
TTCCAGAAGAACGGGTACGTCACGCCAGGAGCGCCTACTACGGCATGATTACCGAGCTTGACGGCATGATCGGGAAATTGCTGGATGAGCTGGAAACATCCGGAGAGATTGAGAACACGCTTGTTGTTTACACTTCTGATCACGGTGAAATGCTGGGGGATCATGGATTGTGGCTGAAGAACAATCTGCTGGAGGGAGCGGCGCGCGTTCCCCTGATTATGGCTGGCGCAGGGCTTCCGCGAGGGTTGAGCTTCGAAACGCCGGTTTCTCACGTTGACCTTATTGCTACATTGCTTGATTGTGCCGGCGTCCCCAAACCCGACGGGCTTCGCGGCTATTCTCTACTTCCGGTGATCCAGGGCAAGCAGTTTTCTCATCCTGGGTTTGTCTATGCTGAGTCTAATTCAGAAGGGAACTGCACGGGATCCTATATGATCCGGAAGGGCGACTGGAAGTACATCTATTTTTCATGGTATGGCGACAAGTTGCTTTTCAATTTGAAAGATGACCCTGACGAAATGAACAATCTGGCAGACAATTCCGTGCACACTTCGAAAGTACAGGAATTGCATGGTCTACTCACTTCACTTGTCAAACCTGATGCCATTACTGAGGCCGCCTTCAAGAAACAGCGCGAGGTGCTGGCTGGAGCGGTCCGCAAGATGACTCCTGATGACTTTTGCCAAATGCTGGCGGGGCGCCTGGGGCACGGCCAGGCCGTAGCGTTTACACGAAAGCATTATGAACAGTGGCAGCCGCCTTCCAGTCCAGGCGCACTATAGATGCAGGTTTGCATGAGAGGGAACAAACACTGCGGCGCTCCGTACAGGATTCCTTTGCGCGGGCGCTCCTTTGCTGCCTACGCTAGATAAGTAGCCCATCATCCGGCTTGCGGGAAGAAGGCGATTTTGCTGTTCTAAAGCTGGCTGCGGTCGGGAAGGCTTTGATGAAGCATTCGACCGAATCGTGTGACCGTGGTCACAGCATGTTTACCCATCGCTTGCTAGGGTGAGGATAGAGGTAAGTGAAAAGGAGGCCCTATGGAAAAAACCAAAGTGGTCCCCGCCCATGAACCCATTGCAGCAAAACCTCTCAAGCTGAAGAAGATTCTCTGGACAACAGACTTTTCCCCTGCGTCAAAAGCCAGCTTGCCGCATGCGATTGCCCTTGCGCGGCGGTACGAGTCGAGATTTTACCTGGCGCATATCGTTGTGCCCCATCCTTACCCGCTTGTATCACCTGAGGCTACTCCGTACGTTGAAGGACTGAGCCAGGGAGCTGAAATACGGCTCTCAGAGCTTGCCAAGTCCGAAGGGCTCGACCAGATCGACCATGAGATTCTTTTGGCCAACGGGGAAGTGGCTGAGGAATTGAATGCCATGGTCAAGGAACACGAAATTGATCTCCTGGTGCTGGCAACACACGGTCGCCGGGGGCTGCGGCGTTTCCTTTTGGGTTCGGTAGCCGAGGAAGTCTGGCGGACGGCGGAATGTCCCGTTCTAACCGTGGGACCCCACGCGCTGGAACGCCCCGCTGACAGGATTGCCCTGCGGCAGATTCTCTATCCCACAGACTTGTCTGCGGAGTCCTTCGCGGCAGCTCCGTTTGCGCTCTCTTTTGCGCTGGAATATGAATCGCACCTGACTGTCCTGCATGTGGTTCCCACTTCAATCCGAACAAGCGCCCGGTTGCTGGCCCGCGCGTTCCGCGACGAACTGTTGGAGATATTTCCTTCTGAAACCGTTCCCTGGTGTGAACCCGAATGCGTTGTTGAGAGTGGAGAACCGGCGGAGACAATCCTGCGAATTGCCAAAGAGCGGAAGACGGATTTGATAGTGCTGGGTGTTCGCAGCCCTGAAGCGCTGGCGCGGCAACACGTCAGTAATGTTGCCTATCCGGTTGTTGCAGGTGCGGATTGCCCGGTGCTCACCGTGCGGGTGTCGGCGTGAGTCGGTGCCGGAAGCGCTGAGGCATGGATGTTTCTGGCATGAAAGGTCTGATAGGGAGGTGTGTAGCCTGGCATGTAATGAACGTATCCATTGCAAGACCAACGAATCGATATCTCGAGCCGAGGTGAGCCATGCCGAAGATCGAACGCATCCTTTGCCCTACAGATTTTTCTGATTTCTCAGAGCGGGCTTACGATTACGGTCTTTCGCTTGCGCGCCATTACAATGCTGAACTGATCATGCTCCACGTCGTGCGTCCCGTGATCATTGGTTATCCAGAGTATGCAATTCCTGATTCGGTCAGTGAATTCTACGGTGAGTTGCATGAGCACGCCGAAGAGCAGTTGCGTGAATTTGCAAAAGTCCATGCTGAGGGGGGCGTGCAGGCAAGAGTCGCAGTGGAAGAAGGCGTTGTGACCGAGTCGATTTTGGATTTCGCGCAAGAAAATGCCGTTGATATGATCGTGATGGGAACGCACGGCAGGCGTGGATTCCAGCGGTTGACGCTGGGTTCAGTCACGGAAAGGGTGCTGCGAAGGGCCGGCTGCCCCGTGCTGGCTGTGCGCAGGCCGGCTCACGATTTTGTGGCGCCCGGAAGCAAGGGAGAACCTGTTCATCTCCGCAAAATCCTCTTTTGTTCGGACTTTTCGGAATGTTCCGGGCGAGCACTTCATTACGCGGTCTCACTGGCAACGGAATACAGGAGCGAACTTACTCTGCTCCATGTGATCGAGCACTTGCCGCCGGCAGAAGAGCGCGATGCAGAAAATGATCGTATTGTTCACCGACTGGATGAGAGTATACCTGCGGAAGCCCGAAGCTGCTGCAAGATCAGGCCCATCGTTCGCGCAGGCAAGCCCTATGAGGAGATTGTAAAACTTGCCGAGGAGGAACAGGCAGACCTTATCGTTGTGGGTGTGCGCGGGCGCAACGTTCTGGATTTGGCGCTCTTTGGTTCAACGACACATCGAGTGCTGCAACTGGGGCCCTGCCCCGTTCTCGCGATTCACTCTTAGGTCAAGAGAGCCCTGTAGTGCTCGATGATTACTGTGTGCCATGTGCTTCAGGCAGACAACGTTTCCGATTATTCGCTGATTAAAGCGCAACCTGGAACAGCGGCTATTGGGGCAACTTGTGTTCACCGCTGATCTGGAACCGTGCGCTTTCGCCCTGCGCACCTTCACCGGGCTGGCTCCCACCCACAAAGACCGTGTAACTCCCGGGCAGGATCATGAGGTCGCCTGTTTTAATGGCTGTGCCCAGGTCTCGCGGATCAAGGGTGAAACTCACTCGCCGAGTCTCTCCGGGAGCCAGGTGAATTCGCTCGAAGCCCTTGAGCGCACGCAACTGTCCTCCGGGCTCGGGGGCATACTCGACGTAAAGTTCGGCAACCTCGTCACCCGCAATGCCGGAAGTATTCTTCACATCTGCGGCGACGGTTAGAGATTGGCCAGCCTTGATCTGTGTTGACGAAAGGTGAAGTTTGCTGAATGCAAAACTGGAATAGCTGAGGCCGTAGCCAAAACCGTAAAGCGGCTCTCCGTGGAAATAGCGGTAAGTCCGATTTTGCATGGAGTAGTGTTTGAAGGGTGGAAGCTGGCTCACGGATTTATAGAAGGTCTCTGGAAGCCTTCCGCCCGGATTGTTAATTCCGTCCAGGGTTTCAGCGATGGCCGTGCCACCGTCTTCACCCGGATACCAGGCGTCCAGGATTGCGGCAGCATGCTCCTGCGCCCAGTTCACTGCGAGCGAACTGCCGTTCAGGAGGACAACAACAAGGGGTTTGCCTGTCGAAGCCAGTGCCTTGAGCAAGTCAATTTGAATCTGTGGCAGGCCCAGCGTTGTACGATCGCCGCCGTCAAAGCCCGGAATATGGAGAGGCATCTCCTCGCCTTCGAGGTGTGGCGACAAACCTACAAAAGCAATGACAACATCAGCCCGCCGTGCAACCTCGACAGCCTGCTGTCGCAATACGTCAGCAGGAGCTTTCCAATCCAGTGTCACTCCGGCGCCAAACAGTGTAGAACGATGCGAGTAATCCACTCTGATGGCATGGGGCTGCTTATCGCTGAAATGGACCTGGAAAGTGCCGGGTTGCGAGAGGCGATTGTAGCTTGTGCTGCTGAGCACGAGCTTGCCATCGAGATAGACCCGGAACAGCTCATGATCTTCGCAGGGGTAGCAGTGGGGTTCGTCGATTCCGAATGTGTAATCACCTGGCCCCGGCGGAGTCAAGGTTCCAGTCCAGCGTACCGAGAACGCTTTCATCGGAAGTCCTGGAGCGGGCGCAGCGGCATTCCAGTCAAACTGGATTTGAGGATCTGTTCGTACCATTGCAGGCTTGCCGGAGAAGTCGGCGTTCGAAAAATACTCGGCCTTAAGTCCTGAAGCCGACGGTCTGCCGGAAGGATGAAATACCGTTTGCGGCACCGGGATGGGCAACTCCGTCACATAGGGAGATCCTTGCGCGTAGAGAACTTTCGCTTTGCCGGAGAACTGCTTCAGAATCCCGTCGATGGGAAGCACGGGATGGGACGGCACGCCATGGTAATTGCCCTGAATGGCGGGCAGGGATTCAGAGTTAGGACCGATCACGGCTATCGTTTTCACATTTGATTTCAACGGCAGAATTCCGTCGTTCTTGAGCAGCACCATGGATTCGCGGGCCGCGCGAAGCGCAAGCTGGCGATGCGCCGGCGAATCAACTTCCGACATGGGAATCTTATTGAAGGGAACGTCGGCTATAGGGTCAAACATTCCCAGTCGCATGCGGGCCGTAAACAATCGTTTTACAGCTCTATCGATTTCACTTTCCTTGATCAGCCCGTCGCGAACTGCCTTCACCAGTGTTACGTATTCGGTCCCGCAAGTTGTGTCTGTCCCTGCCTTCACGGCCAGCGCTGAGGCGTGCTCCACGTCGGGTGCGTAGTGGTGCCCTCTGAAGATGTCGTCAACCGCGCCGCAGTCGGAGGTAACATAACCGTGGAACCCCCACTCGCCACGCAGAGTCTTTTGCAGCAGAAAGGGACTTGCGCAGGAAGGCACTCCATTAACGGCGTTGTAGGCGCACATGGTGGAGTCCGCATGACCGTCAACCAGTGTTGCCCGGAATGCAGGCAGGTAAGTGCCTGTAAAATCCTGTGGCGAAACCTGTGCGCTGAAGCCGTGCCTCAATGGTTCCGGGCCGCTGTAGGCGTCGAAATGTTTGGGCGTGGCCACCACTTCCAGGTATTTCGGATTGTTCCCCTGCAATCCGGTCACGAAGGCCACGCCAAGCTTCGAGGTGAGGAAAGGGTCTTCCCCGTAGGTTTCCTGGCCCCGGCCCCATCGCGGATCGCGGACGATGTTGATATTAGGGGACCAGAATGTAAGCCCGTAATAAATGCTGTGGTTCCCCTCGCGCTGCGCCTGGTTGTATTTGGCGCGGGCTTCGGTGGCAATCACACGTCCTTCTTCGTGTACCAGTTCGGTATCCCATGTTGCGGCCATTCCGATTGCCTGAGGAAATACTGTTGCGTATCCGGAGCGCGCCACTCCGTGCAATGCCTCGTTCCACCAGTCGTAAGATGGAATGCCAAGCCGTGGGATGGCCGGTGCCGTGTGCTGCATCTGGAGAACTTTCTCCTGGAGCGTCATTCGCGACACAAGATCATTCACGCGCTCCGCTATGGGCAGCGCTGGATTCATGTACGGAGCTTCGGACTGCTTTGCCGACGGCCCGGCCGCCTGAAGGCGGATTCCATAGAGCAGAAAAGTGGAGATTAGAATTGCAGTTTTATAAAGTTTCGAAATCTGAAACATTGCTACCTCCGTCTGAGAACCGTTGAAAGCATAAGTCAGCTGGATTTTTGTTGCAAGGGCGGGTGCAGTTTGTGCTGGTATTTCCAGCCTTTATCGAGATTGGGGTGAAATATGACAATCCTGATCGGATATTTCCGCCCTGATGAGTGTCGTCCGTGTGATTCATCCAGCCGACTCTGATACCATGGTGAATTCGGGCTGTGGGAGGGATTGGAGAAGAGGAAGGAGGAAGGGAGATGGCGGATGTGGAAGGGAAGGGCGAGGCGAAGAACTTTTATACGGAGGTGGAGGCGCGGCAG
>JBJKQZ010000607.1:0-5929 GCA_046704865.1 Terriglobia bacterium | reverse complement strand
CGCTTGGACTGCTCCGCCCGATTTACAGGAAGACAGCAGCTTATGGTCACTTTGGACGACTCGATCCAGAGTTTGCATGGGAACAGACCGACAAGGCTGCGATTTTACGGAAGGAGAGTGGTTTGTAATGCCTGTGACCAATAAGAGCACTTACGACGTAAAGGATTTGGGCCTGGCTGCCAAGGGTAAGACCCGGATTGAGTGGGCCGGCCAATGGATGAATGTCCTGAAAATGATCCAGGAGCGGTTTCGCAAGGAGAAGCCTCTTCAGGGTATCCGTATTTCAGCCTGCCTGCACGTCACCACTGAAACTGCCAACCTGGCGATTACGCTTCGGGACGGCGGAGCGGATGTTGTGCTTTGCGCGTCGAATCCGTTGAGTACACAGGACGACGTCGCGGCTTCACTGGTAAAGGACTACCAGATTCCTGTCTTCGCTATTAAGGGCGAGGACAACGATACGTATTACTCCCACATTCAATCAGCTCTCGAGCATCGGCCGCAAATTACGATGGATGATGGTGCGGACCTGGTGACTACCATCCTGACCAAAGGGCAGGACCTGATTCCGGGCATCATCGGCGGAACGGAAGAAACAACCACTGGTGTGATCAGGCTTCGAGCGATGGCAAAGCAGGGTGTGTTGAAATACCCTATCATCGCCGTCAATGATGCCGACACCAAGCATCTGTTTGACAATCGCTACGGAACCGGGCAATCGACGGTCGATGGAATTGTTCGGGCGACGAACATTCTCCTGGCTGGTTCCACGGTTGTGGTAGCAGGTTACGGATGGTGCGGCCGTGGTTTTGCCATGCGGGCCCGCGGTCTGGGCGCTGACGTGATTGTTACAGAAGTGAATCCCACACGTGCGCTGGAAGCCAGAATGGATGGTTTCCGAGTGATGCCGATGGCGGAAGCGGCGAAGGTGGGCGAAGTCTTCGTTACGCTCACAGGTGACAAGTCTGTGCTAAGAAAAGAACACTTTGAGGCAATGAACGACGGCGCCGTGATTGCCAACTCCGGCCACTTTAATGTCGAAATCGACATTCCGGACCTCGAAGAGCTTTCCACCTCCAAGCGCGAGGTTCGGGAGTATGTTGAAGAGTACAAGATGGCAGACGGGCGGAAGATTTACCTGTTGGGTGAAGGCCGCCTGATCAATCTGGCGGCGGCAGAGGGGCATCCTGCCGTTGTGATGGATATGAGTTTCGCCGACCAGGCTCTTTCCGCCGAATACCTTGCCAAAAACAGCAAGGACATGAAGCCCAATGTCTATCCTGTTCCCACCGATCTTGACGAAATGGTCGCCAAACTGAAGCTGGAATCGATGGGCATAGCGATCGATACACTGACACCGGAACAGGTGGAATACCTGGCATCGTGGTCTGAAGGAACATAGTCTCACGAGCAAGGATGACCTCAGTCATCCCTGCAGGCTACATGAACTCTGAAAGTGCAAGGCAGTCTTGCGGGCGTTGTCCCCGTTTTCCTGCCCTGGGTTAATTGTTGTGCTGGACGTCAATTTCAGGACTTCCGATTCAGTCTTCGAAACAACTCGGATCAAGAAGAAACGGTTGGCTGCAGTGATTCCGTTTCCAGGCAGGTTTGCGCAATGAAAAAGTTCGGGGCATTGGCGCTCGATGCAGCAACCACGCAGGGTGCAAGTTACGCGGATGTTCGCGTAATGGACATTCGCCAGCGCTACCTCTCCACCAAGAATGGTGAAACTGCACAGGTAAGAGAATCGGAATCTCTCGGGCTTGGTGTCCGCGTGATTGTGGATGGAGCGTGGGGGTTTGCCTCCACAGACGACGTCTCCCGCCAGGGTATCCTTGGCGCTGCCCTCAGGGCTGTTGAAATTGCCAGGGCCAGCGCTCTGGCAAAGAAGCAGGATGTTGAACTAGTTCCGGAGCCGAAGATCATTGACCAGTGGGAAGGCCCTTGCCGCATCGATCCCTTTCTGATTCCCGTGTCAAGCTGCCTCGACTTGATGCTAAAGGTTGATGCCGAACTGCGTAAAGTAAAGAACATAACGCTTGCAGAAGTCGCAATGGATTTTCACCGCATTGACCAGATTTTCCTCTCCAGCATTGGTTCAGAAATCCGCCAGATCAAGAACCAGACGGGCGCCGGATTTGTTGCCACTTCATTTGCCGGGAATGAAATTCAGCGGCGGTCTAATCCGAACTCATTCGGTGGGCAATACCAGACCAAAGGGTATGAACTTATCGAGGAGATGGACCTACTTGGCAATGCTCCGCGGATTGCCGAAGAAGCCGCGGCATTGCACACTTGCGACCAGTGCCCGGCGGGAGAAATGGACATCATTCTGGGCGGCTCGCAAGTAGGTTTGCAAATTCACGAATCGATCGGCCACCCGATTGAACTGGACCGCGTTCTTGGTACGGAGGCCAATTTTGCGGGCATGAGTTTCCTCACGCTAGACAAACTGGGCAGCCTGAAATACGCTTCAGACATAGTCAACGTGGTTGCTGATGCCACGCCGGCTCACGGACCCGGTCTCGGCACATTTGCCTATGATGACGAGGGCGTGCCCGCTCACAACACTCCCATCATCAAGGATGGATTGTTTACCGGCTACCTGACTTCGCGAGAAACAGCAGCGGCAGTCGGGCAGGAACGATCCAACGGCAGCATGCGGGCCGAAGGCTGGAACCGCATTCCATTGATCCGCATGACCAACGTCAGCCTGCTTCCTGTGAAAGGCAGCCTCGAAGACCTGATTGCCGACACTCCCAACGGAATTTATATGGAGACAAACCGGAGCTGGTCCATAGATGATCGCCGATATAATTTCCAGTTCGGGACTGAAATTGGCTGGGAAATCAAGAATGGCAAACGGGCCCGCATGCTGAAAAATCCCAGCTATGGCGGGATCACCACCGACTTCTGGAATTCCTGTGACTCAATCTGCGCACCGGAAGAGTGGACGCTCTGGGGTACTCCCAACTGTGGCAAGGGCCAGCCGATGCAGACCATGGGAACGGGGCACGGTGCATCTCCGGCGCGCTTTAGAAAGGTTAGCGTCGGTGTGGCGTATTCAAAGTAACCTATTCATCTGGCTGGCTGTTTCAGCCCTTCACGTAGGATTCCGGCCGCGGCCCAACGCTTATTGGTAAAACGATGCTCACACGCGAACGCGCAAAAGATATCTTTAAGAAGGTGCTGAAGTATTCAACCGCCGACGAGACGGAAGCCTTTATCACCTCAACGTCGTATGCCCTGACCCGCTTTGCCAATAATTGCATTCACCAAAACGTGGCGGAAGAAGGCTTGAATCTTTCGGTCCGGGCGGTGGTCAACCAGAAGACGGCGCGAGCCAGCACGAACAAGCTGGATGAAAACTCCATCCGTCAGGTTTGTGAAGCGGCGCTGGCGCTGGCCCGACTGCAGCCGCCCAACCCGGAAATGTTGCCTATGCCTGGTCCTCAGATGTACCGGGCGGTGGACCGCTTTGACACCGAATCCGCAGAGCTAAGCCCGCAGGCGCGGGCTGAAACCGTCCGTGCAGCTATCGAACGCGCTGAAAAGGACGGGCTGACAGCTGCTGGGGTCTATTCCAACGGCGTATATGTCACAGCCTTGTTCAACTCTCGCGGCTTGGAGGCTTACCACGAGGAGACTGGTTCAGAGTTCTCCATCACCATGCTGAAAGAGGGAAGTTCGGGCTGGGCCAAGAAAACATCTCCCTCCTGCCTGGAGCTTGAGCCGGAAGTCCTGGCGGACCGGGCCGCGCGAAAGGCGCTTGAAAGCCAGGAGCCGAAGGACATTGATCCGGGCAAGTATTGCGTGATCCTTGAGCCTGCCGCTGTGCTGGACCTGATGGGTTTTCTCTTTTTTGATTTTGGAGGTCTGTCCGTCCATGAACGCCGGAGCTGCCTGACGGATCGCGTGGGTGAAAAGCTGTTTGGTGAAAACATCAACGTGCGCGATGACGTCTATCACCCCTTGCAGGCAGGTGCGCCTTTTGATGGCGAAGGGATTCCGCGGCAACGCGTGAGTCTGGTGGAGAAGGGAACAGTCAAGAATCTTGTGTATTCGAGGGCAACGGCTCGAAAGATGAAGAAAGACCCCACTGGCCACGGCTTTTCGCTTCCAAACGAGTACGGCGAGGCTCCGATGAACATCGACATGGACGGGGGCAAAAAGACCGTTGACGAAATGGTGCGCTCAACTTCAGGGGGATTGCTTGTCACCCGGCTCTGGTACATCCGGGAAGTTGATCCATATCAGAAAATTCTGACCGGAATGACGCGCGATGGCACTTTCTGGATTGAAGATGGCGAGATCAAGCACGGTGTCACGAATCTGAGGTTCACCGAGAGTATCTTCGAAATGTTGCGGCAGATTGAAGCGATGAGCCCGCCACAACGTACGGCGGGGGAAGAATCATTTGAGATGGTCGTCCCTGCAATGAAGGTTAAGGAGTTCAATTTCTCTTCCTCGACCAAATACTGACCGGCTTCCGAATCAGCAAAATAGCCTTATTCGCCAGGTTCCAGATGTTGGTTGCCGTGAAGTTTGCACAGTCGGCATTGCCGGCCTGTGACTTGACATCCCTCGGAACCGGATGCTAGAAAAGCTGTACGAGCCCAATGGCGCTATCGTCTAGGGGTTAGGACGTCAGATTCTCAATCTGAAAACCCGGGTTCGATTCCCGGTAGCGCTACCAACGTACTTACCAATTGTTTAGCAATTCAAAAATTCGCACCCAACCTTACTCTGCGCATTCGCTTCGACGAAGGATTGCTGCATCTTGACTTAATATAACGACAGTGTCCTTCGCTTCGATCGAAATCAAATATGTCTCCAGCGCCGCACCTTCATCTGAGCTTAAGTTCAGGAAGAACTTTGCATTGGGAGGGTTCCCATGCCATTTTTGTGTGATAATAGTCACGCCTTGAGAGAGTTGGGTATTCTGTACTGCTCTGCTCTCCATCCACCAGGAAAGACTTTCATGCCTACCAGGTTAGCGGGCGTATTCAAATGAGCACATTGTCAGCGTTGATGGTGGGTTTTTTAATTGGATCAATTCTTGGATATGCTATTGCATTCCTTCGATTCAGATCCAGGGTCACGTTCTATAAGTATCTCGCAGAGCAGCGTCTCGCCGCTGTAAAGCAGGGACTTCTGGATTCCAAGCCTTCATCTCGCGAATAGAAGCAAGTCACCAAACATCGCTTCACTTGTGAATCTGGCTTTGCCATTGGGGCAGAGCGATTGTTACCTCGAGTTGTGCCGGAGCGCGGGGCTTTCTTAACGGTTTCATCTCTATCATCAGACGTGCGCCGCTTGTTTGCGCGCCGTGGCGGGCTGCCGAAAGTTGAGCAAAGGCTCCGGAGGCGCGCAGAATGAATCCAGCGGGCTGGTCTGCCGGAAAAAGTCCGAACGTACCAACCAGGAACTTCTTGGGTTGGTCTTTGTTCTCTGCGCCCGTTGGCCGCGGAGCCCGACAGTTGATATATACAAAGAATTCAACTGGCGTCTGCGATGGGTTAACAACTCTTGTAACCTGCAGAGCGAGGACGGAGGGGGCGGTTGCCACGATGTCCTCCGACAGCGGGAACGACCCTGTGGGATGTTCCAGGGTCAACGTCAGTGGAGCTGGCGCTTCGTGCTGGCGGCCTCCGGCGCTCGAGCCCTGCCTCCCGGCCGGAATGGCGCAGTGAAGCAGGGCCCAAACCACCATTAAACGCAGGGCAGGAGTCACGTCTGGCCTTCCTTCCTGATCAGTATAGTGCCTTCCGCACGGCAGCGTTGAATTTCAGAACCGCACGATGTCCAACTCAAGGCGCCCCAATGTCACCTGGCCTTCGGGCGCCTCGCGGTGCCCGTAGGGCACAGGAACAAAACTCACGTCCACTTCATCCGCGAGCGAGCCACTCTGACTCAGTCGCGTCAGGAC
>JBJKQZ010000606.1:0-3570 GCA_046704865.1 Terriglobia bacterium | reverse complement strand
GTCCGCGGCCGGGAGAAGCTCGGGACGAATGGGAAATTCCGGTGCTGCTGGCACGCCTTATAGACCCGGAAGGCGCCGCAAAGGCTTTTCCGTGGAAGGACACGGCTGATATTCGCGCGGAAATCGATCGCGTCTGCCCCACTTACCAGGGCATCGGCCGGCTGCGCAAAAAGGGCGACAGCTTCCAGTACGGCGGGCCGCGCCTGCTGGAAGAAAGTTTTGGCACGCCAAGCGGCAAGGGCTGTTTTTCCGCCGTCGAGTTGCCCCAGGAACAAATTCCGAAAGGGAAATTCCTGCTGAGCACGCGACGCGGGAAACAGTTCAACAGCATCGTGCAGGATGACGCCGATCCGCTGACCGGAGCGCGGCGCGAGGATGTGCTGATGTCCGCGGAAGACGCCACAAGGCTGGCGCTGCACCAGGGCGATACGGTAGTCCTGCACAATGAACACGGCAGCTTCCGGGGAAAGGTCAGGATTGACCGCATCAAGCCCGGAAGCCTGCAAGTCCACTGGCCGGAAGGCAATGCGCTGATCGCTTCCGGCACGCTTGACGAAAGCGGCGTTCCGGACTACAACGCCTTGGTCGAGGTGTCACGCAGGTAAACGCCAATATAACGAGGGAAAGCCCTCTCCAGCGGAGCCAGCCGGGGCCCTGTCATTTCCTCGTGGCCGCGGTCAGGCCCAGTTTCCGCCGCACAAAATAGGTCAGATCTTCGCTAAGGTCATCCGGACGCGCTAAATGGAAGGCTGGCTTGCTCCTGAGCAGCCCGGCATCGACGCCCGGCCAGGAATGCTCTTGGATGGATGGGCCGATCGATACAAAGGCGTCGGCTCGCTCCACGTACTTGCGCGCGGAGGCCTTGAAATCGTCTTGCGAGGAGTCGAGTACAAACAGATAAAGCGCCGGGTTGAGGAGTCCCAAAATGCTGTTACTCTCCATCATCACCCACTCTTCACGGCGCAATGCGCGCGTCAGAGCAGGAAAAGCGCGATGAAGCTGCCCCTGGCGAACCCGCATCCACAGGGAGCGTCGTGCTCCAGCCTGGAGGAAACGCCGAGTATCCCCGCGGCCTTTGCGTTCACGCTCTTCGGTGAGCACAAACCCATGCTCACCGGGATCGCAGGAGCAGTTCTCACCATTCAGGGAACAAATGCCGTGGCCATATTGAGTGATTTTTACGGCGGCCCAATCGGGCGGATGGACACGCCGGATCAATTCCGCCATCACGGAGGTCTTGCCGATGTTGCGGGAATGGCCACCGATAACAACCGTCGTCATGGAGAAAACCAGTTGGGTGCGGTTGCAGGGCGAAAGCGAATCAAGCTGCACAGCGCATTGATATTCAAGTGGCGAGCTGCAGGAAGGCGGTGTAAGGCCCTGGTTGAAGAGCTGATCGATGACCGCCGGCATCGTGCCAGCAGCTTAAAAGCTTGTCGGCCTTTTGCCCGGCCCAAGCGGGGCGCCATGCCTGTGGCGAAGCTACGCCTTCCGATCCGCTTCTTCCGCCTCTTCCACACCCTCGGCCCCGTTCGGGGCGGAAGGAGTGGGCATTCGGCACTGGCCGTCAAAATATCCGCCCGGCTCCACAACCAGCGAGGGCGAGTAGATGTCTCCCAGCACCACGCCGTTCGCCTTGATCTCAGCTTTTTCCGAAGCGTAAACCGATCCTTTGATTTTGCCGGCCACACTGACAAACCTGCAGCGAATCTCGCCCTCCACTTCGCCCTGCTCGGCAACGATTACGGCTCCCGGAGATTGGATTTCGCCCTTGAAATGGGTGTTGATCCGGACCAATCCGGCAGTAACGGTCATTTTGCCTTCGAATTCAAGGCCTGGTTCGAGCAATCCGACCAGTTCCTGATCCTGGTGAGGGTCCGACGACCGCCCGCGGAAGAGTTCACGGAACCTGGACATTGTTACAACCTCCCTGTGCCGGCTGGGCCAAAATCATGTGTAATTTTGTAAGGTACGATACTTATATGAATAATATGTCTTAAGTATGCATTATCCGATCATAAATACGGCTAAGGTCTTCCGCGGAAAAATAGCTGATTTCAATTTTTCCCCGGCGCTCGCTCCCGACCACCTTTACACGCGTCCCGAGTGCGCGCTCCAGATCCAGGACTGCGGCACGAAGGTTCGGATCCATTTTAGGTACAGCCTTCGGATCTTTCTTTTCCTGCTTCCGCGGCGGCGGGGATACCAGCCTTTCCAGCTCTCTCACAGACAGGCCCTTATCAAGGATCATCGCTGCGAGCTTTTTCTGCAATTCCGGAGAACCAGCCGCCAGCAACGCGCGCGCATGGCCAGCAGAGATTTTGTCCTGCATCAGGAGGGCCTGCACATCCGGGGGCAGGCCAAGCAATCGAAGAGAGTTCGTGACTGTGGTGCGGTTGACGCCAAGGCGTTCGGCGATTTGCTCGTGGGTCAGGTGGAATTGCTGCTGAAGCTTCTCATATGCACGCGCCACTTCGAGGGGATTCAGGGCTTCCCTCATAAGGTTTTCGGCAAGAGCCAGTTCAAGTGCTTCATTATCATCGATTTCCCGCACAACTGCTGGAACCTTTTCAAGCCCGGCCTTGCCTGCTGCCCGCCATCGGCGCTCTCCGCCGACAAGCTGGTAGCGTTCACCCGAGGGGCGGACAAGGATTGGCTGAATCAGGCCGCTCGCCTTGATGGAATTTGCCAGTTCGTCAATGCCGTCGGCAGGAAGTTGGGTTCGCGGTTGAAAGGGGTTGGGATCAATGAGGTTTAGTTCTACCAGTTCAAGCCCCACGGCAACAGATGGGGCTTCAGTTTCCCTCAACAGGGCGTTCAATCCGCGCCCGAGCGCCTTTCTGGTCATGGCTTATAACCTCTTTAGCAAGTTTAAGATAGCTCTCGGACCCACGGCACTCCGGGTCGTAAAGGATAACTGGTTTTCCGTGGCTTGGCGCCTCCGCCAGACGGACGTTCCTGGGGATCATGGTATCGAAGACCTGGTCGCCGAAAAAGTCCTTAAGATCGTCACGCACCTGGTGGGAAAGATTGGTCCGGTCATCAAACATGGTGAGGAGGATTCCTTCGATGGCCAATTTCGGGTTATGTGACCGCCGCACTCGAATCAGCGTATCCAGAAGCTCCGATACGCCCTCCAGCGCAAAGTACTCGCACTGGATGGGTACCAGGACCGAATCTGCTGCAACCAAGGCATTTAGCGTAAGCAAATCTAAAGCGGGAGGGCAATCGAGCAGGGTGTAATTGAACCGATCTCGTATGGGAGCGAGTCTGGCTCGCAGAATCTGCTCTCGGTCGGCCCTTGAGACAAGTTCGACGTTAGCGCCGACAAGGTTCTTGTCTGACGGAATCAACTGAATTCCCTCTGCGGGCCCTGGAAGGATTAATTCTGTAAGAGGAGCATCGAGGATCAACGAATGGTAGAGAGACCGTCGCGAAGGATCTTTGGGAAAACCAAAGCCGCTCGTGGTATTTCCTTGAGGATCGCAGTCAACAACAAGAGTCCACATGTCCTGAGCGGCCAGTGCCGCTGCGAGATTGATGGCGGTCGTCGTCTTTCCGACTCCACCC
>JBJKQZ010000605.1:0-6936 GCA_046704865.1 Terriglobia bacterium | reverse complement strand
CGTTCTTACTTTCGCACAATGGTAAGCGGCGATGAAGTGACGCACGCCAAACCGGACCCGGAAATCTACCTGAAGGCTGCCGGACATTTGGGCATCGACCCGGCGGACTCCGTCGCGTTCGAGGATTCTTATGTGGGAATCGGAGCCGTTAAGAATGCCGGGATAAAATGCGTGGCCATCGCCTCCACATTTCCAATCGAAAAGCTGGTGCCGCTGGCCGATCTGGCCGTCCCCAGTTTTGAGCACATCAATCTGGAGAAACTGCGCACGCTCTTTGTCGCAGAAGGCGAATCATCGCAGGTGGCGCGCTGAAGCACCCGTCTTCAGAGTCTGAACGCCATTCCGAGAAAGGGTATCAGAACCTCTACGGCCGCAGACAAGCCGGCCCGCCTGCGCTCTGCTCAATCAATAAGTGGCGCGGCCTCCGGAAATGTCATAACACTGTCCGGTGGTGAAGGATGACTCGCGCGAAGCAAGAAAGTGTACCAGGGCAGCTATTTCTTCGATCTTGCCGGTGCGCCCCATGGGAATCTTGCTGACCATGTAATCCACGGTCGACTTTGAAATCGTATCCAGGATCTTGGTGTGAACCACCGCGGGCGAGATGCTGTTAACAGTGATGTCGCCCTTGCCGGCGACCTCCTTGGCCAAAGCCTTGGTCAGGCAGATTACCCCAGCCTTGGTCGCCGAATATGGAATCAGTGTCGGATTGCCTTCCTTGCCGGCAATAGAGGCAACATTGACAATGCGGCCGTAACGCCTCTCCAGCATGTCGCCGATCACGGCCTTGCACGTCAGAAACACTCCCTTCAGATTCACGGCATAAACCTGGTCAAGGTCCTGTTCATTCAATTCCGTCAGCGGCAAAGTTCTGCCGGCAATTCCGGCGTTGTTCACCAGGATATCAACAGGTCCAAGCTGGCGGCGTACTTCGCCGATGGCTTTTTCCACCGACGATGCGGAGGATACGTCACACGCAACTCCCGCGCCGCCAATCGCCCCTGCCACCGTGCGGGCGAGGTCTTCTTTTAAATCCAGCACTGCCACGCGGGCGCCAGCCTCGGCCAATCGGTGTGAAATCCCTTCGCCGATGCCCTGCCCTCCACCGGTAACAATGGCAACCTGGTCCTTTAACATGAAAAAATCCTGTGCGGTCATTTTCGATCGATCCTTTAATGTGTGTATTCTGAAACCGACTTCAGGCCTGATTTTCTGAGGCCGTGCTATTCGATGATGTCGAATCGCTTTAGGCCTTCTTCATCAATCGTCAAGCCAAGACCTGGCAGGTTTTCATCAAGTTCGATGTAACCGTCAACTGGCATCGGCTCACCTTTAAAAATATACCAGAAGAGCTCGTTGCCGACTTCCACATCCACTGGGGGGAAGAACTCAGCCATAGGAGAGTTGTAACTGGCCATCACCACGTGGAAATTGTGCATCTGCCCGGCGTGCGGAATGACGGGAACTTCATACGCTTCCGCCATGGCCTGGATTTTTCGCGCCTGCGTGATGCCGCCCACGCGGTTGGTATCAAACTGGATGTAATCGATAGCCCTGGCCTCAAGAAGCTGCCGGAAGCCATAGAGCGTAAACTCGTGCTCGCCTCCGGAGATGGGAACCACGTTCAAAGCTTTCAATGCCGCGTAGCCGGCAATGTCATCGGGAATCACAGGTTCTTCCACCCAGCGAAGGTTATATTTGGCGACCAAAGGAATCATTCGCCGGGCATAGTCCAGCGTCCAACCCATATAGGCGTCCGCCATAAGGTCGATTCCATCACCGAGAACTTCACGAGCCGTTCGCAGCAGGTCAAGGTTCTTTTGCATTCCGGCAGCACCATCCACGGGCCCCCACCCAAACCGCAGCTTCATGGCCTGGTAACCCTGGTCTTTGTACTGCTTCGCTTCGCGAGCCAGGTCATCGAGCGGCTGGCTGTAAAGGCGGCTGGCGTAAACCGGAATCTTCTGCTTGGTCTTGCCTCCCAGCAGGCGAAAAACCGGCTGCTTGAGAATTTTGCCCAGCAGGTCCCACAGCGCAATGTCTACGGCGCTGATGGCAACCATACCCACGCCCTTCCGTCCAAAAGCAATGGTCCGGCGATACATGTGCTGCCAGAGAAATTCGCTGTCAAAAGGATTGGCCCCAATCAGAATCGGCTTCAGATAGATATCAATCAGGGATTTCGTCACTCGAGGAGCCAGCGCGGCCTCCCCGATACCGACGTGGCCGGTGTCCGTAAATAATTCGACGATCAACCAGCCGTGAAAGCGGAACGAACCCATCGGATCCGCGGTCAGTTCGAGCAGATCCATGGGATTGGTACAAAAATGCGGCTGCGGAGCGACCGTCTCACCTCTCCATTCAACAACCCGGGTGCGAATTTCAGTGATCTTCACGATGGCCTCTCTCAGGTTTTGGCAAGCTGGAAAATATCCGTCAGGTCATTGACGGGCACAATCATCATCAGGCTAAAGCGTCTGGTTCCCTGCTCAGTGATTCAGTGTACGATGGCTAAGCTATATCAAAACCACAATTTTTGGCAATGTCCTTTCCACCCCCAACAGATAAAAGGGCAATCTGCCAGCAGACCCTTTGCCTCCGTTTGCAGAAGCACGACCTCACTCGGCCTGGATGAAATGCCATGCGCTGCTGGCGCTGGAGGGCGGAGTCAGGCGATAATAAACGGTTTTGGTATTGCCCTCACAGAAGCTGCTGAAGATTTCATTGGAAAATTCGGTGCTGACTAAGAAGTGAGGCAGAAAAGATCGCCGGTGACCGGCACAAACGCCTCGGCAAAATTTCGCCAGTCCCATTTAGACAGAAGGCTTTGTAGCGGGTAAACGTAGTGTCGCAAGATCTGCGGAGGGAAAGCGGTTGGGTACGGTAATTTTAGGGGCAGGCATAAGCGGGCTCAGCGCCGCCTATGCACTTCAGCAAATTTCCCCACGCAGTTACTGCCTTTATGAGCAGGCGCCCACTGTCGGTGGACTTTGCCGAACTCAACAAATGGAGGGGTATCAATTCGATACCGTCTCGCACGTTCTGCATTTCCGTTCCGAAGAAACAAGGAATCTGGTTCAACAAATTGTCGGAGAGGATCTGGTCCGCCAGGAACGCAGTGCATGGATATACTTCCAGCGGGGCTATGTACCCTATCCCTTCCAGACACATTTGAACGCGCTGCCCTCAGCAGCCAAGATTGACTGCCTGAATGGTTACCTAAAAGCCTGGGCCAGGCAGAGATTACATGGAGTGCCCCCACCGGGAAACTTTGGTGATTGGGTTGAACAGTATTTTGGCAGCGGCATTGCCAGGCACTTTATGCGCCCTTATAACCAGAAATTGTGGGGCGTGACGCCAGAGGAACTGAGCCTGGACTGGATCAGGCCGTTCGTCCCGCAGACTCATATGCGGCAGGTGATTAGCAACGTGATTTCAAGGCGCAATCATCACGAGGTCGGCTACAACCCGTGGTTTTACTACCCTGCGCGCGGTGGAATCCAGACCGTCTGTGATGCCTTCCAGGCGCGATTGAACAATGTGCAGCTTAATCAGGAAGCAGTAGAAATCGATCTGAATAACCGCACGGTCATGTTTCGCGATGGCGGCCGCGTGAATTACGAACGGCTCATTACAACCATCCCGCTGCCCAGCTTTGCTAAACGGGCAAAAGGTATCCCGGAAGATTTGCAGAAGGATGTGGATGGCCTGCGCTGGACTTCCCTGCTGAATCTCACCTACTGCCTCCGGCGTCCTCTTCCCCGGCCATTCCACTGGGTCTATTTCCCGGAGCCCGATTTTCCCTTTTTCAGGCTGGTTTTCCCATCAAACATTTCACCCGGGCTGGCGCCCCAGGGAGCCGGCATGATTGCAGCAGAGATATCGAATCCCATGCAGGGCAAAGAAGAAGAACTGGAAACGCAGGTTCAGGAGTGCCTGTTGAAGCTGGGCTGGATCAGACAGCCGCAGGATGTCGTCCACATCATGCGAAACAATTTCCCTTACGCTTATCCGGTGCATGATCTGAAGCGCGGGGAACGGGTTCGCCGCCTGTTGCATTTTCTGCAAACAAAGCAAGTATGGTCGATTGGCCGTTTCGGCGCCTGGCGGTATTCCAGCATGGACGATGCCATCACGGAAGCCTTCCGCATTGCGCCGGCTATTCATGTTTCAGGTTCCTGAGACGAAGGGAGGAGGAAACAAAATTCGAACTATTCCTATTGCGCAAGTTTCGCTCGGACAGCGTGAAATCCGGGCGGTCGAGCGAGTTCTTAAGAGCGGGAATCTCCGGGCAGGCCGGATTACTGAAGACTTTGAGGCTGCGTTTGCAGCCAGCGTGGGAGTCCGCCACGCAATCGCTGTCAGTTCCGGAACCGCTGCGCTCTTTATGGCCTGCCATGCTCTTCTGCGTCCAGGCGATGAAGTGATCGTGCCGGATTTTACTTTTGTGGCGACGGCGGCAATGGTGGCGGCAGTGGGTGCAAAACCGGTTTTTGCGGACGTCAACCCCGATACGTTTACGCTTGAACCTACTGAGGTTGAACGCCTCATCACTCGAAGGACCCGCGCGGTGATTCCGGTCCACCTTTACGGTCAGCCCGCGGACGTCACTGGCCTGGCGCGTCTGGCTCGCCGGCATAAGCTGCGCATTATCTGGGACGCGGCTCAGGCGCATGGAGCCCAATTCCACGGGCGCGACGTTGGAGCATTCCCGGATGCGGTATGTTATTCCTTCTATCCCACAAAGAATATGACGACGGGTGAAGGCGGGATGATCACAACCTCCAGTGATTCGCTCGCCGACGCGTTTCGCCTTCTTCGCTCCCATGGCGAGGCGGGCCGTTACCGGCACGTCCGGCTCGGGTTCAATTTCCGAACCACCGACATCGCTTCCGCCATCGGCTCCTCGCAACTCGAAAGTCTGCCGAAGGCCATTCGTGAGCGGCAAAAGAATGCAGCAATTCTCATCCAGGGGCTCAGCGGCATTCCTGGCTTGAAAACTCCCGAATTAATTCCTGACACCGGCCATGCATTCAGCCTGCTTACGATTTGTATTGATTCAAAACGCGCGGGGATATCCAGAGATGAATTCGCGGAGGCGCTGAAACAGCGGGGAGTCCAGTCCGCTGTTCATTATCCGTTACCGCTGCATCGGCAGCCAATTTTTCGTGGAAGCGGGTACGATAGTGATTTCCCTGTTTCCATGCGCCTGGCTAAAGCAGTTCTTTCTCTGCCGGTTCACCCCGGCGTGAAAGAAAAAGACCTCCAACACATAATTCGCTCAGTCAGGGAAATCCTGAAAGCAGGAAACGATTAGCGGCGGGGCTTCCTCTTTTTAGCCGAAGGCAAAGCAATCTTCTTTGCTTCATCAGCCCTGCGGCAGACTTCGTCGTTAAATCTGTCTACAGCCTCCAGGAGCGGTGCACCACCCACTTCTCTGGCGGCATGGATGATTGAAGCCATGTCTTTCGGCAGACAACGTCCCCGATAGCCACGCTCGGCGGTAACAATGGTGTGAGTCCTTCCAACGCGCCCATCAGCCAGCCAGAGCTCCCGCAATTCGTTGTAATCCACATCGAAACCCTGTGCGATCTCATAAAACTGATTGACGAAAGCCACTTTGGTGGCGAGAAAGGCGTTCTCCATGTACTTGCAGAGTTCGGCAGTCCGGGCGTTGGTTATGTAATAGTGAGGCGCCGGCCCCAGGAACTGCTGGTATGCCCGGATTACCAGTTCGCAGACGGACCTCTCACCGCCCACAATAACAAATCCATGGCTCTCAACTCCCTTAAAGGGGTGCCAAATTGTCTCCCCGACATATTCAGGGCTGAAGCAGATTGTCTTGCCTGTCATTGCTGCAAGCCGGTCCACCGTTCCCGGTGGAACAGTAGACTTAACACACATCACAGGCTTTACCCAGGAAACAACTTCTTCAATCGCCGAGAGATCACACCTGCCGTCCGGACTTTCAGGAGTTGGAACGGACACAAAAACAAGGTCGCATTCCTGCAAGGCTGCGCGCCGTCGTGCCGTGTTCATTCCTTGCACAAACTTGTCATAGACCACAACGTTGGGATTTCCAGCTTCAAATTGGAAAACCTTTCCCAACGCCTTCCCCACAACTCCGTAGCCAACAATTCCTAATTTCATCGTCATATCTGTCTTTTCTCCGGTTTGCCTTTTGAACCGGTGGCACAGCCCAAAATCTACGCGGGAAGCCAGGCCTTCAAGAATTCATCGCAAAAATGTCTGCTTTCCGCATTTCATGAAGAACAAGTATTTTGCTCCGAGATCAGCATTCAATGCAACTTTGCGCTGGCTGGACACGGCAGGGAATTGTACGATCGCATTCTTCCCGTCACAAAAATCCGCGATTCGCGCGGAACATCACAAGCCTGCAACAGTTCCGACTGAGAGAACTGCTGGACAGATGAGCAATTGGTTCCTGCAGATTTCCACATCCAGCTTGGGAGTATATTACCCAGCGATTAATCTCAGGGCGCCGGGCCATTGCCCCCAAAACGCAAAGTGGGCGGCAGCCGCATCTGGCCGTCGCCCACTGTTCAGTTCCTTTTCCCGTCCCTTGCCGCCAATCCCTTACGGGCAGCTGTAGCCTGCCGGCGGTACGTATGGACTCGGCGTCCCCGGGTTCTCCAGCGCGTTCTCCGTGTTCTCCGCACAGCCCGCCGCGTTCGCCGCCGCTCCCGCCGCATTCGCCGCATCCGTCGCCGCGTTCGACGCCGTTGTCGCATTGTTCGCGGCCGTCGTCGCCGCGTTCGCTGCCGTCGTCGCATTATTCGATCGCGAAATCCCGATCCCCGCCAGCACCGCCGCCGCCGTCCCCGCTCCAACTCCCAACACTCCCAGCGTCGTCGCCGTCGTGATGCGCGCATTCCCGTCCGGTGGCGCCGCAGGACTCGGCACCGGAGCCGCCGC
>JBJKQZ010000604.1:0-4816 GCA_046704865.1 Terriglobia bacterium | reverse complement strand
CCCCTGAAATACGCATCCATCATGTTGT
The DNA here is from genome assembly GCA_046704865.1 of Terriglobia bacterium. Classification (GTDB taxonomy): domain Bacteria; phylum Acidobacteriota; class Terriglobia; order UBA7540; family UBA7540; genus SCRD01. The sequence goes on along the minus strand of JBJKQZ010000604.1, from coordinate 4,788 downwards.
ATTGCAATCTGACGCAGGCTGCTCCCATACCAATCAAGGCCGCCTGCGCGCCGGCCATCAGGCTGTACCCGAGAAAACGGTCCTCCCCGGTGATCAAGACCTTGTCCGGAAACTCTGCGTCAATCAGATTCGCCACGGTCTGATAAGTCATCACACTATCGAGCGTGGCGAGTTTGATGCCTACGACTTCCGGTAGGGCGAAGAGCCTGCGAAGCAGTTCCGGCGAGTACGAAATTCCTCCCGCTGCCTCATAGAGGTAAAAAAGAAGGATGGGTACGTGAAGCGACGCGAGTTGGCGATGGTAATCAAAGACAAGTTTTTCCAGCTCACCCTCTGTTGCTACGGATCGCAAGGGGGACGGCGCGTAAGTGAGGAAGGCGTGCGCGCCATGCTGGAGCGCATCGTTGGCCATTTCCAGCGCAGAGTCAACGTAGGCCGAAAGCGTTGTGCCGCCTGCATGGGTACCTCCGACGCCCGCGATAATCAGCTTGTCGGGTCCAATTCCCTTTGTCCATGCCTGCAAAACCTGAAGGCGCTGCTCGCGGCTCAGGTGCAACCCACGACCCGTGTGCGCCCACAGGGCCACGCCTGCGATGGGCTGCTGGCTCATCCCTGCAATGTATTTTTCCTGGGCAGCGGAATCGATGTGGGCGTCTGACGTTATCGGCACAGGGACTGCGGGAATCAGGCCATGCCAGAGACGGCGGCCGCAGTCTTCAACGGTAAGCGTCGTCATGGACGGAACTCCTCATGGCGGATCCGGTATCGCTCGACTTTTTTCATGTCGACCTTGAAGCCCATGCCCAGACCCTCCGGCAGTTGGATAAAACCGTCACTGGAGATTTCAATGGGAGGCGCAATAATTTCATCCTTGAACCAGCGCGCAGAAGCTTCAACATCCGTGGGGAATGTGAAATTACCGAGCGTGGCAAGATGCAATGCCTGCGCGGAGGCTATGCCAAGCTCTGGCATGGTGCCCATCCAGCACGGAATGCCCGCCGCTTGCGCCGCATCATGGGCCTGCTTCGCCGGGGCCAATCCACCCATGCGCTGCACTTTGATGTTGATGATCCTGGCGCTTCCCAGCCGTATTGCCTTGGCAATAGATTCCAGGTCTTCTGCGGATTCGTCCAGGCAAATAGGAGTTCGCAGGCGGCGCTGGAGTTCGGCGTGTTCCGCCAGGGACTTTCGACCCAGCGGCTGCTCAAACATCATCAGCCCATAACCATCCATCTCTTCAAAAATGGCTGCGTCTTCCAGGCAATAGGCCGAATTGGCGTCAACCATCAGCGGGATATCGCCAAATCGTTTGCGGACTGCCTGCACCAGTTCCACGTCATGCCCCGGCATGATTTTGATCTTGATGCGGCGGTAGCCCTGGCGAAGAAAGGTGTCCACGCGATTGAGCAGTTCCTCGATGGTGGGCATGAGTCCGATGGCTACGCCGGACGGAACGGGCCGGCGGCTTCCGCCGAACATTTGATAGAGCGGCACTCCAGTCAGGTTGGCCCAGTAATCCCAGACTGCTCCCTCTATCCCGGCCTTGGCGAACGGCTCACCAGGGAATCCGGAGAGCCAATCGAAGCACCGGGATGCTTCAGGAATGGGATGCTCGAGCAACCCCGGCACGGCCTTGCTGACCAGGAATTCCCAGGTGGAATCGGGTGTTTCAGTGGAATAGAAAGAACCTCCCATCGGTGAGGCTTCTCCCCAACCGGTGTTCCCGTTTGTTCCTTGCAGTTCCACCAGGATGGCATCTTTGACGGAGACTTCGCCGTTCGAGATCTTGAACGGCTCGTGGAGTGGCACCTGCACCCAGTGCAGGCAGATTCCTGAAAGATGGGTTGCATTTTGCATAATGAACGGATCAATAGCAATCTATTCTGCGCTGATCTGGGAAGTCAATCAATTATTGAAGATACATGCTCGGAGGCAGGCAAACCCTGCCTGCATTTATCGCAGGTTCCGGAATTTGAGGCTACACCTTTTGATCCTGGGGGTTTTGTGATCAAATAGGGGGCTCGCGGGAAGTTTCATGTTAAAGGTGTGCAAGGCAGAGAATCAATTGGGTGTGTGAATTATCACCCATGAATGTGACCCGCATCACACCATTGGAGGAGAAAAAAGTAGAGAATCTGTGCCCTGGATCGATAACAGAGATCAAGAGCTATCCTGAAAGGGATTTCTTGATGCCAGGCGGGATTTGATCCTGACGGGAGCTGGGAAAGGGAAAAGGAGAGGAGTTGTCATGATCATAGGTATTCCCAAGGAGAGCTTTCCTGGAGAGAGACGGGTGGGCATGGTGCCTGCCGCCATTCCTTCGCTGACGAAAGCGGGGTTCGAAGTTGCCATTGAAGCGGGAGCAGGCGTCAGCGCGGGATATCTGGACAAAGAATATGCCGATAAGGGTGCAAAGGTTCTCGCAAGCCGGACGGAAGTCTTCAAAACCGCCGACATCATCGTGCAGGTGCTTTGTTACGGCTCGAATGACCGGACGGGGAAAGATGACGTGCCACTTTACCGCGAGGGACAGTTCCTTGTTGGCTTCCTCCGCCCGCTGGGCGCGGTGGAAACCCTGCAGGATATTGCTTCCAAGGGCGTATCGTCATTCAGTGTGGAGTTCATGCCCAGGATCACTCGGGCCCAGAGCATGGACGCTCTCTCGTCCATGTCGACCGTCTGCGGTTACAAGGCAGTGCTGCTTGCTGCAGACACGCTTCCACGCCTTTGTCCCATGCTGACCACCGCGGCTGGAACCATCACGCCGGCCCGCATTTTCATCATCGGAGCGGGTGTTGCGGGTCTCCAGGCCATCGCCACAGCGCGGCGCATGGGTGCCGTGGCATCGGCATATGACGTGCGCCCGGCCGTCAAGGAGCAGATCCAGAGCCTTGGAGGCCGTTTTGTGGAACTGCCCATCGAGGCCCAGGATGCCCAGGATGCGCGCGGCTATGCAAAGGCCCAGGATGAGACCTTTTACCAGCGCCAGCGCGAACTGCTGGGCCGCGTGGTTGCGGAAAGCGATATCGTGATCACTACGGCTGTCATCCCCGGCAAGAAACCGCCTGTCCTGGTGACGGAAGAGATGGTCAAGAGCATGGCGCCAGGGTCCGTGATTGTGGACCTTGCCGCCGAACGAGGCGGGAACTGTGAACTCACCGAAGCCAGCAAGATTGTAGTGAAACACAATGTCAGCATCGTAGGTTACATCAACCTGGCCAGCACCGTTCCGTACCATGCCAGCCAGATGTATGCCCGGAACATCAGCACCTTCCTGACGCACCTGTTCAAAGGTGGAAAGCCGGAACTCAATCTGGAAGACGAAATTACGCGGGAAACTTTGATCACGCGGGGTGGAGAGATTGTTCACGGCCGTGTGAGGGAATTTTTCTCATTGCCGGGCCAGAGTTCGGCAAAGAACGCCTAGTAGAGATTGGAGGCTGCGCGGCGGCTGGCCGAGGCCGCTCACGCGGCCTGCATTACGAACCACTTATTCAAAGGAGGGCATTGTGCCAGAAGGTTTTGTTTCTAACTTGTATGTTTTTGTGCTGGCGGGGTTTCTGGGGTTTGAAGTCATCCGCCGGGTTTCGCCTCTGCTGCACACGCCATTGATGGCTTTGACCAACGCATTGGATGCGATTGTGGTGGTCGCCGCCATCATCATTGCCGGACGAGAGGGAACGACTCTTTCCTTGGTTCTTGGCTCGATCGCGGTCGCTGCCGCATTTAGCAATATGATTGGCGGCTTTCTCATCACGGACCGCATGCTGCGAATGTTCAAACTGAGTGGGCGCAAAAAACAATGAGCCAAATCACAATGCAATACCTCACTGACTTCTCGTACATTATCGCCATTGCCTTCTTTATCCTTTCGCTGAAATGGCTGAGCTCACCTGCGTCGGCGCGCCGCGGAGTATTGGTAGGTGAGATCGGTGCGGCAATGGCGGTTGTTACTACCTTTTTCAACCCCGACCTTGTCCGGTTCAAGTGGATTCTGATTGCACTGTTGATTGGTGTGATTGTCGGCATTCCACTCGGCATGGTCCATATGACGGCCGTTCCCCAGCGGACGGCCATGAGCCACGCCTTCGGCGCCGTGGCCGCGGCCCTGATCGGTATTTCCGAGTACTACATGCGCATCCCGCACATCAATAAGTTTGAGATGACGGAAATAGCGATGGAAGTCATCATCGGCTCGCTCAGCTTTACGGGGAGCTTGATCGCTGCCGGCAAGCTGCAGGAGTGGCTCCCGCAACGTCCCATTGTCTATAAGGGACAAAACGTGGTCAGCCTGTCCGTGCTGGCATTGGCTGTCCTGTCGGCACTGTGGCTCATTTTCAATCCTGTCGCTCCCTATGTTTTCCCCGCGATGGTGATTATCTCGTTGCTTTTCGGTGTGATGCTGGTGACGCCAATTGGCGGGGCTGACATGCCCACGGTCATCGCGCTGTTAAATTCCTACGTCGGTCTCACTGCCGCCCTGCTCGGTTTTGTGCTCAATTCCAAGGTGCTGGTGGTGGCCGGAGCTCTGGACGGTTCTTCCGGTTTTATCCTGGCTGTGATTATGTGCAAAGCCATGAACCGGTCCTTCACCAACGTTATGTTCGGTGCCTTTGGCCAGCTTCAGGTATCGGCCAAAGCCGAAGAGGAAGAAAGGACTGTGCACAGCGCCACGGCTGAGGAAGCTGCTGCCATCCTCGCCGCGGCTAACACCGTTCTGGTTGTCCCCGGTTATGGAATGGCCGTTGCCCAGGCGCAACATAAAGTCCGGGAGATGTTCGACGCCCT
>JBJKQZ010000603.1:0-2565 GCA_046704865.1 Terriglobia bacterium | reverse complement strand
TTCAGATTCACGGCATTGCTCACGGTTGTTGCCGCGCCGCTCTCGGGCTCAACCACAACAAAATATTTCGCCCTCCCGAACCGCGGATCAATCGCAGCTTCAAGCCCCGTGCCTGTAGAAGTGATTGCCAGTTTCATCACGCTCTCCCTGAAGGACACAAGCACGTCGCGTGCCACGGCACTCGCAAACTCACTCTGCGCGCGTCACGCCGCATATCGCAAAGGGATTAGCGCTCGCCTCGCAACTAAGCTGCGAAGCCTTTAAGAGTAAGTTGTCGCAAATTGCAACGCCGCCTCGTTGCTCAAGGTGGGTGCCCCATGCGGCCCCTTTTGCCGCATGGGTGGGACTGAACCACACTCCGCGCGACTCACCCCACGACCCACTGCCAACTCCTGAGCATGGTCGATGTCGGCAATCACGTCTCTTACTCCTCCGCCAGCGCCGCGGGTTCAGGCAGGCGCTCATAAAGCGTCGTCAAATCCCTCAGTCGCCCGCCTATCTCCGTCGTCAGTTGCTCCCACGTGAAGCGCCATTCCCAGTTGCCCTTCAGCGTTCCCGGCCGATTCATCCGATCTTCGCCGTCAAGGCCCATCAAGTCCTGCAATGGGAAGACCGCCAGGTTGGCTACGGATCCCATCGCCAGCCGGATCATCTCCCAATGAATCTCGCTGCCGTCGGAGTTCAAATATCTCAGCACATGCTCCCGCTCCTGGCTCACTTCCTCTTCCGACTGCGTCGTCTCCGTGCCCGGTGCGGCCGTGAACCAGCCCACGGTCGTGTTGTGATCGTGCGTTGCTGTGTAGACCACCGAATTGCGAATGTGGCTGTGCGGACGATACGCCCGCGCCATCGGATCCGTGCCAAACGCCATCTGCAGAATGCGCATACCCGGCAACTCGAACCGGTCGCGCAACGCTTCCACTTCGGCGGTGATCACGCCCAGATCTTCTGCGATTACCGGCAACCCGCCCACCGCGTCGCGCAGCCCTTCCAGCAATTTCACGCCCGGCGCTTTCACCCAGCGGCCGTTTACCGCGTTCCCCTGGCTGGCGGGGATTTCCCAGTACGCCTCAAGGCCGCGGAAGTGATCGATGCGCACCCAATCGACCTGGCCAATAGTCATGCGAAAACGGTCTTTCCACCATTGAAACTTCCCGTCCTCCAGCGCGTCCCAGCGGTAGATCGGGTTACCCCAGCGCTGCCCCGTGGCGCTGAAATAATCCGGCGGCACGCCCGCCACCACCGTGGGCCGCCCCGCGTCATCCAGATGGAACAAATCGCGGTTTGCCCACACATCGGCGCTGTCGTGCGCCACGTAGAGCGGCATATCGCCCACAATCCGGATGCCCTGCTGGTGACAGTAATTTTTGACCTCTGCCCATTGCTGAAAGGTGAGGAACTGGAGAAACCGGCGGAAATCCAGCGTCTCAGCCAAACGGTTGCGGCATTCCGCCAGCAGGCCGCGCTCGCGCTTCGCCAGGCCAGGCTCCCAATCTGTCCAAACCCGTTCCCCGTGTTCCGATTTGATGGCCCGGAACAACGTGTAGTCCTCGAGCCAGAATGAGTTCTGTTCGCAGAAAGACTGGTACTCATCCCGCAATGCCGCGTAATTGCCATCGCGGAATCTGGCAAATGCCTTCCGCAGCACCGCACGTTTCCAGTCAATCATCGCTGGAAAATCCACGCGTCCTTCGGGAAAACTGGGCAGGTTTTCCAGGTCGCCTTTCGCCAGCAGATCACGCTCGCGCAGTCTCGCCGGACTGATCAACATGGGATTGGCGGCAAACGCCGAAAAACACATGTACGGCGAGTTCCCATAGCCCGTCGGCCCCAGCGGCAGAATCTGCCACACGCTCTGACCGCTCTCTTTCAGAAAATCAATGAAGCGAAAAGCTCCCGGACCGAAGTCGCCCACACCAAATGGGCCTGGAAGCGATGTCGGATGAAGCAGGATTCCACTGAGGCGGTTTTCTAATTTCATTGGCATTTACCCGGCGAGGTTGAATATACAAGATAGAAAGCAGGGGCAAGGTCATAATGTGGCCGTCGGGCCAGGTCTTGCCCCCTTCGACCACCTGATCCAGTTGGATGCCTCATAGTTCCGGTGCGCGCAACCAATCCTCTGCCAATTACTCCGCGGCCTTCAGCCTGCGATACAGTGTGCTCGGATTGATTCCCAGCTCCCGCGCCGCCAGCCGCCGATTGCCCTGGTTTCGAGCCAGCGCCATTTTCATCATCTGCCGTTGCGCGGAACGCATATCCATCGCCGTCATCGCAGCCGTCGATCCCGCCTCCGCCGGGCGCAGCTCCACCGGCAGATGCTCGATCTCGATCTGTCCTCCGCGGCAGAGCACAAAGGCCTGCTCGATAATGTTCTCCAGCTCGCGCACATTCCCGGGATAAACGTGCTCCATCAGTCGCGCCATCACCGCCGCATTCACGCCGCTGATTTCCTTCTCCTGCAGCCGGTTGAATTTCGCCACCAGGTGCTCCACCAGCAGCGGCACATCCTCGCGCCGCTCCCGCAGTGGCGGAATCTTTATATCGATAACGCGAATCCGATAA
>JBJKQZ010000602.1:0-5796 GCA_046704865.1 Terriglobia bacterium | reverse complement strand
ACCGCCGCCGATCCCGCCAGCAGCGGCATCATCCCAATCCCCAGCACCGCTACTATGGTCAAACTCAATTGAACCAGATTTCGTCTTTTGAGCATTCATTCCCCTTTTGCAAGTCTTGAAGAAACACCAAAGAAGCTTAAATTTTGGTTTCTGCTATAGCCCCTTCAAATCATTATGAATTTATAATTCTTCCTGTGGCATGTCAAGGCCCAAAATGGCAGAATTGGCGCAATTTCGAACTGAGGTACAGGCGCAAGGCCTTTTCTTGCAGGTGATTACGCGTGATCCAGCTCAATTCTTGCGCGCGGCGGTAAAATCTTGAATGACAATATAGATAGCCTACACGAATCATCAGCTCAAGGGCTCGTACCTCCCTTATCGTCTAACTTCGTCAGTGCGCCAAGCCGAAGGCACGGCAAGATTTAGCTGGTTCGGCAAATCAGGGTTTAAGCCCTTCGGAATCAATGTAGAAGCAAATCGATCAAGTTAAAGGAAATTCATGGGACCACTTAAGAAGGAGCGTTCAAGCCCATTAGGGGAAATCAACCAACTCCGCCGAAAGCGAAATTCCGCCAAATAGATTAACCAGCCACGCTTGCCAGCAGTGCCTGGACTGCCGCAGCCACGCCCTCTTTGCATCCGTAAACAGACGACCCGGCCACCAGAACATCGGCTCCTGCTTCAACCACCAGGGGGGCGGTATCAAGGTTTATCCCGCCATCCACTTCCACTTCGCACTTGAGCCCCCGCTCCTCGATCTGCCTCCGGATCTGCCGAATCTTCGGGAGGGTCTCCATAATTAATTCCTGACCGCCAAAGCCCGGATTTACAGTCATCGCCAACACCAAATCGACATTTCCGATCACTTCTGAAAGCAGCGCAGCGGGCGTTGAGGGATTGATGGCAACTCCAGCTTTCTTGCCCAGGCTATGAATCTGCTGGATGGCAGGGTGCAAATGCGGCGTGGCTTCCTGGTGAATGTTGATCGTGTCCGCGCCTGCCTCTGCAAAGGATTCGATAAAGTCTTCAGGCGGCTCGACCATCAGGTGCGTTTCCAATATCAGGCGTGTGAGTGGGCGAAGTGCCGCGACGGCCTGGGTTCCGAAGGTTATATTCGGAACAAATCGTCCATCCATGACGTCGATTTGTACGCGGTCCACACCAGCCGCTTCCGCTTCCTTCACCTGCTCACCAAGGCGGGTGAAGTCAGCAGAAAGAATGGAAGGAGCAATTTTGATCAAGAAGTTTTCCTGTGACTTTGGCCTTTGCTCAAGAGACTTGATGCTGCCCGGTCAAGATACCAGGAAACGCTCCCATTGTCCGGATGAATTCCCTGGGCCGGAATGTGCGCGGGATCTTGTGGTCCCTCAAGCACCTGACGAACGATTTCCGCCTTCCCTGATCCAGAAACCAGAAATATAACCTCACTGGCAGAGTTGAGAATGGGATAGGTCAGAGTTAAACGGTACATTTTAAGTTTTTCAGCATAGTTTGGGCAAACCCATTTGGTGCTCTCAGAAAGTGCCGCAGATCCAGGGAAGAGTGATGCCGTGTGGCCATCTGAACCCAAACCCAGAAAGATCAGATCAAAACGCGGCAGACGATCCCCATCAGGGGCAAGATTCTTACGGATCTCCTCTTCATATTCAGCGCTCGCAGCATCGCGGTCCTCCAACTCGGCTCTCATGCGGTGGAAATTCTCGGCCGCTCCGGGAACAGGGTTCAGCAAGCTGCTGCGAATCATCCGGTAATTGCTTTGAAGACTGTCCGGAGGAACACAACGCTCATCTACCTGGAAAAGATGAACACTGTCCCACTGGATCCGCTGAGAGAATTCCGGGTTTGCCAGAATCTCCAGAAACGTCTGCGGAGTCGTACCGCCGGAAAGAGCTGCGGAAAACACTTTTCCCTGCTGCGCACGCTCGCGCGCGAGCTCCGTAAATCGGACTGCGGCAGCCCTGCTGAGTTCATCCAACCCCGGAAACGTCTGAATCCTGGTTTCGCTCATTATTTTCTCCGACTGCTACACGATCCACAGCAAAATTTGGAATTTACAATTCCACCATATCTTCTATCAGGGCCAGAACCTCCTCATAAACCCTGTCACGCTCCGGGAATTTGAGCTCTTCGTTTACCAGTTGGACCTCATCCATCACCACAAGCCGCGCGGCCCTTTCAAGCGGGGCACGCCCGGGCATCTCCGCGCGCGTGCGAACAATCCTTTCCTGCACGGATTCAGTAACCGAAAAGACTGCCGGAGGCTGAGAGCGCGTCTTTAAGTTGACATGGTAAGGAGCGGACGATTTGCCATCCCCGCGATTGACCTTCCATTCCACCCGAACCGGCTTGTCACCCTGCCGGAATTGCAGAACGCGGCCTGGGCTTGTGCCCGGTACAAGACGTGCCGTCGGCTTCCAGCCCAGGCGGCTCGCAAGCCATGCAGTGAGGAGCAGTGCCTGCGCCGAACGGCCATCAACCTCACCTGGACCCTGTTCCCATTCGAGTGAGTCTTCCGCCAGGACCCTAAGGCAGGCACGGGCCTCCTCAGAATCAAAACACTGCGCAATCAACTCCCGGCACGGAGTGAGGCGCGCCCAGTTAAGATCGCTGAACGACATGTCATCTGATTTTCGATAGCGCTCGACCTGCCTTGCAAGCGTCGCCAGGTCTACTTCCGGCTCATCGAACCGCCCGGAATCCACCAGCACGCGATTGGTTACGCGCAGCAACTGGTCAAGAAAAGTTGGAGGGGCAAAGCGTCCCGCTCTCCACCAGAGGTATATGGGAAGCTCTGGAATAATCAGCGGGACGACAACGTTGTCGAGTCCCTTAACCGCCTCGCCCCGGGCCCTCTCGTATATCTGCTCGCAGCAAACCTGCCTTGCGCCTGAGGCCGGCAGATGACACTGTGCCGAAATCCACGCTGTCAGGCCCTCCGGGCGCTCCCTTGGTTCAGCCACCATCAGGATTGCGCGGCACGGGTTTTGAGCGATGACGTGGCTGATCAGGTTGAACGTCTCGCGGCCCTCTTCTTCGCTTGCCACAAAAGCCAGGAGAGTCAGAACGGAAGCCCGCATTACGGGATGCTCGGATTCAGGATCTTCCGCCGCGGTCCGCCACAGTTCTGACAACTCGTCTTCCAGCGTGGCAACGTTGGCCGGCTGAAGTTCACCTGCCGTGAGCGATTTGAATTTCTTGGATACAGGCAATGATCCCTCCTCCTGCTTCCCGGGGCCTTAGAATGCCGGGCCAGCGGGACGTTCGGAAACTACAGCCGATGCCAGCGCCGTCCGTCGCGCTCGAGCAGTCTGTCCGCAGCTTCCGGACCCCAACTCCCTGCCGCATAAGGCAGCACACCTTTGTCACCGTCCTCTTGCCAGCGTTCCAGGAGTGGCGTCAATAATTGCCAGGCAAGTTCAACGGCGTCTTCGCGGTTAAAAAGTGTCTGGTCACCCAGCATGCTGTCAAGCAGCAACGTTTCATACGCACTCGGCGGCTCGCCTCCGAATGATTCGGCATAACGGAATTCCATTTTTACGGGACGGATTTCCATCATTGGTGCCGGGAATTTGGCATTGAAGTTGATTGAAATACCTTCGTTCGGCTGGATCCGCATGGCCAGCACGTTCTGCTCCACCGGGTTTTGTGTTTTACGCCCGAAAACCAGGTGGGGAACGCGGCGGAATTGAACCACGATTTCTGAGACGCGCTTGGCCAGCCGCTTGCCAGAACGCACGTAGAAGGGCACGTCAGCCCAGCGCCAGTTGTCGATAAACAGCTTGAGCGCGGCAAACGTCTCCGTCGATGAATTTGCAGAGACATTGGGTTCTGCACGATAGGCAGGAACTTTCTCACCCTTCACCCACCCCTCGCCATATTGGCCGCGCACCACAAAGTCGTCCAGCCGGCTAAAGTCGATGGGTCGGACCGATCGCATCACCTTGGCCTTTTCGTCGCGCACTTCCACGGCGTCAAACGACGCAGGCGCTTCCATCGCTACAAGGCTTAGAACAGACATCACATGGTTCTGGATCATGTCCCGCAGCAAACCCGCTTCCTCATAATAACGGCCGCGGCCTTCCACTCCCAGGTCTTCAGCGACAGTGATTTCCACATGGTCGATGTAGCGCCTGTTCCAGATGGGCTCAAATATGCCGTTGGCAAAGCGGAACACCAAAAGGTTCTGGACCGTCTCTTTCCCCAGATAGTGGTCGATGCGGTAGACCTGGTTTTCCTTAAAGGCTGAATTCACAGTGGTCGTCAATTCCCGCGCACTCTCAAGATCATGGCCAAAAGGCTTTTCAATCACTACGCGGGTCCAGCTTTTGCCGGGATCTTCCGGTGCAGCCAGGCTGGCCGCACCCAGATGGCCGATAATCACGGGGAAGGCGCTGGGCGGCGTTGCCAGGTAATAAAGCCGATTCCCCCCGGTGCCTTTTTCACGATCCAGCCTGGCAAGCAAATCACCGAGTTGGCTGTACGCCTTGCGGTCACCAAAATTATCAGTCAGGTAATAAATCGATTCAACGAAACTGCTGAGCGAAGACTCATCCACTGAGGACGATTTCTCAGAAAACTTCCGGACACCGTCCGCCATGGCCTCTCGAAATTTCTCATTGCTGTAAGGAGTCTTCGCGCAGCCGATAACGGAGAAACCCTGAGGCAACAGTCGCTCGCAATGGAGGTAGTAGAGCGCGGGAATCAGTTTCCGCTGTGTCAGGTCGCCAGACGCGCCGAAGATCACCATTGAACAAGGGCCAGGGGTCTTTCGAATGCGCATGCCCTCGCGCAATGGGTTTGTGAGGACCGATGTGTCCGCCATAAAGAGCTTCGTCCTTTCCGGACCCTGGTCACAGGTCCAAACCACTGATGGTTACGATCCCGACGTCGCTTGAGCCCGGTGCGCGGCGCCTATGGGCGCTCTTAAAAACTGCTCCAACCCCGCGTTCACGTCTTTGCCCAGAATCGCACGGTATACCCGGTGCTTTCTGGTTTACAAGGATTGAAGATCGCCAAGGCCCTGGACCTGCTTCAAAACAGAGAAAGAGTAAAACTCGCCGGGAATAGGCAGGTCCTGCGGGTCGTGGGAAGAAATCTGGAGGAACAATCTTTTGTTCGGTCCTCCTTCGTGAAGCTGGCCGGTTGAGTTCAGGAAATGATGGCCATGCCCCGGTGTTGCGGCCAGCTTTAATGCCTCAGGTTGTACACGCCGGATCGTGTCGGGCTTCTTCTCACCCGTGGACAACCCTTTACTGCTCAAGTCTGCGAAGAGAGCACTGGGAAGTTATTCCGGGATCATCGAAACTGCTTATCGGGCTATCGGCCCGCAGCCACCGTACGCTTCTTTTTATCCTCGATACTGGCGAGGAGCTTCTGGTAATCGTTGGCAAAAGCCTTGACGCCATCGTCTTCGAGTTGCTGCGTCACGGCGCGCAGGTCAATGCCCACACCCGGCAATTGCGCGATGATGCTGCGAGCGTCATCGAGGCCCTTCTCGATGGTGTCTGCTTCGGGTTTACCGTGGTCACGATAGGCATCAATGGTCTGCGTCGGCATGGTATTCACGGTATCCCGTCCGATCAGTTCCTGAACGTAGAGAATGTCACTATATTGGGGATTCTTGGTGCTCGTTGAACCCCACAGCGGCCTCTGTACGCGCGCACCCTTCTTTGCCAGTGCTTCGAATCGAGGTGTCAGGAAGATTTCCTTGTATTTCTGATAGATCAATTTGGTATTGGCGACGGCGATCTTTCCGGCAAGCTCTTCTATCTTCTTGCGCTCTTCCGGAGTCTTGGC
>JBJKQZ010000601.1:0-3605 GCA_046704865.1 Terriglobia bacterium | reverse complement strand
GACGAGCACGGGCACTGGATCAACAAGCGCAACGCCTGGGCGGCCCACGCCACTGTTTACGCGCATCTCATCCCTCCCGGCGCGGCGGATACCGTCCACTTCCGCATCAAAGTCCCGAAAGACTGCGGCGACAAAATCACTTTTACCGCCAAGCTGAATTACCGCAAGTTTGACTGGTCGAACACTCAATGGGCTTTTGCGGGCCGGCGTGATCCCTTCCAGAAAGACCGTCACACGACCCTTGATTACGACAATACGCATTGGCTCTTTGACGGCAACCTCTCAAACGTTTCCGCCAAGTACAAGAAGATCCCGAATGTTCCCATCGTGGTAATGTCCCAGGACGTTGCTACCGTCCCCGTGCGGGCGGCGTCTGACAAGCCGTTCCAGCAGGATATCAAGCTGCTGCCGGAAGACCTCTATCGATGGAACGATTACGGAATTGGCCTTTTGCTCCAGGGCGATCTGAAGGGCGCGGCACGGGCCTTCAAAATCGTCACAAAGATTGATCCGAAATATGCCGACGGCTGGGTGAACGTGGCCCGGGCGCTGGTGCAGGAAGGCAATGTCGATGAGGCCATTCCCTACCTCAAGACGGCGATGGGGCTGAATCCCATACTCGCAAGCGCCCATTACTTTATGGGCCTGGTCTATCAAACCAAGGGGCAATATCCGCAGGCTTACACCGAATACGCCAAGGCGCATGACGTTCATCCCGGCGACCGCGTGGTGAGCAACGCGATGGCCCACATCCTCTTCCTGCAACGCAAATACGCGCAGGCCGTTAAGCAGTTCCAGTACACGCTGAGCATCGATCCTGAGGACCTGGTTGCCCATTACAACCTGATGCTCTGCTATCGCGGCCTTCAGGAAAACAAAAAATCGGACCGTGAGGAGAAACTGTATCTGCGCTTCAAGGCCGATGAAATTGCAAAAGCCATCACCGGTCCGTATGAGCTGAGCCATCCGGATGATAATATCGAGGCCCAGCCCATCCACGAGCATGTCTCGATCAATGATGAAAATCCTGTGGGCCTGCAGTTCTATTGGAATTACGGGCAGCGATGGGACTGGCTGCCGGGCAAGCTCCAGAAAGTGCAGCAGATTGCTCTGGCCCATTACAAGAAGGATGGAAGCTACGGCTATCTTGCCGCCATGCGGAAAGAAAAACTGAAGCTCCATGCGGCGCATCGCGTGATGGCGCAGGAAAAGGTTCGGGCGCGCGCCGATCACAAGGTCGCGGCTGAAAAAAAGCCCCGTGCGACCCCGGCACACAAAATTGTTGCCGAAGATAGACCTCTTCCATAAACCGGAGTTCGCTCCTCGGAATGGGGAATGGCTGAGGGTTTTGCAACCGGGAATGCTGAATCCTGCGGAATGAAAGGTTTCTGATCAATTATGGTGAGTCCGTTTTCGCGTCGCGATTTTCTCAAGAACTTCATGATGCTCGCTGGTGCGACGCAGATCATCGATCCTCGCCTGCTTGCCGCCGCGGATGCCGCGCCCGCAAGGCACTACGTGAATATTGCACCGCAGGCTGGCATCCATTTCATCCACAACAACGGGGCCTTCGGCAAAAAGTATCTGCCGGAGACCATGGGTTCCGGCTGCGCCTTCATCGACTATGACAATGACGGCAACCAGGACATTCTGCTGATCAACGGAACCGATTTCCCCGGCCACGTCCGGCGGCAGACGACGATGCAGCTCTACCACAACAACGGCAACGGAACGTTTACGGACGTCACCGCCCGCGCGCGGCTGAATATTCCGATGTACGGAATGGGCGTGGCCATCGGCGATTATGACAACGACGGATGGGACGACATTTACGTCACGGCACTCGGCGAAGCCCATCTGTTCCACAACGAGCATAACGGGACCTTCCGCGACGTTACCAAAGAAGCCGGAGTGAACAACCCCGGCTATGGCACCAGCGCCGCCTGGTTCGATTACGACAAGGACGGAAAACTCGACCTCTTTGTCTGCAATTATGTCGAGTGGTCGCAGAAGACGGACATTTACTGCTCGCTGGACGGCCGGCACAAGTCCTATTGCACTCCCGCGGCGTACAAGGGCCAGAGTTGCCGTCTGTTCCACAACCTGGGCAACGGGCGCTTTGAAGATGTCACCAGGAAGGCCGGCATTTACGATCCGACGGGCAAAAACCTGGGCGTTGCTATTGTTGACTACGACATGGACGGCTGGCCGGATATTGCCGTCTCGAATGACACTGAACCCAACAAGCTTTATCACAACAATCACAACGGAACTTTCACCCAGGATTCCGTGCAGGCTGGAATCGCCTATGACGCGAACGGCGTAGCCCGCGCCGCCATGGGCATCGACGCTTCAGACTTTGACCGTTCCGGTTATCCCAGCCTTGCCATCGGCAATTTTGCAAACCAGATGCTGGGCCTTTACCACAACGAAAAGCACGATTTCTTTATCGACATTGCACCGCAGTCCGCCATCGGGCAGGATAGCCGCCTCTCTCTGACCTTTGGCCTTTTCTTTTACGATTACAATCTCGACGGACTCCAGGACCTGTTTGTAGCCAATGGCCACATTGAGCCTGACATCGCACGCATCCAGGCCCAGGTAACTTATGCCGAACGCCCCCTGCTGTTCCAGAATGACGGCCGCGACCGCTTTGACGAAGTCGGAAAGAGCCTGGGCTTCAACAAACAGATCGTAGCGCGCGGAGCCGCCTACGCCGACATCAACAATGACGGATACCTCGACGTCCTGGTCACCACCAACAACGGCCCCGCTTATCTCTTCAGGAATGAAGGCGCAAACACAGCCAACGCCATCCGCATCAAGACCGTTGGCACAACTTCAAACCGCAACGGCATCGGCGCCAGAATCCGCGTCCACTCCGGCGGCGTGGTCAACTGGCAGACCGTCCACTCCGGATCAAGCTACTGCTCGCAGAGCGAACTTCCGCTGACTTTTGGATTGCAGAAAGCAGGGTCGGCTGAAGAAGTGCATATCATCTGGCCCAGCGGCCATCAGGACACGCTGAAAAACCTGAAAGCCAACGCCTCCTACACCATCCAGGAAGGCGGCAAAATCCTCGCATCGCGCCCCTTCAAGCGCTAATGGGATCGCAGTCCAACAAAATGCCGCGCCGCGCGTGAGAAACAGACTGAAGGCGGTGGCCGATGGTGCGGCGTTCCTGCGCGATTCTGGCTATTCGACCACCGTAACGGTAATTGTGTTGGACCTGACGAAACCAGTCCAATACTTTCTTGGTGCCAACGGGGACACGTTTGTGGGTACAGGACGGACTACCCAAATTTTGTAAATTCCCGGCTGGCTCGTATCGTAGTCCTTCGTTACCTCTATCTCATCAACAAAGGATTCGCCGGGTTTTAAAGTGTGGGTAATTTTACTGGAGGGTGGTAACGGTAAGGCTGGCATTTTCCTTCGACCAGGTCTCTTTAGCTCAAGTATGCCGACTGACGGTGGGGCCGGATGGCCATGCACGTCCAAAACGTGGATCTCGTAACGGAACCAGTCCGGCGGCACCAAGCCGGGCGAGGTTACCAATTCCATTTCACGGTCCGATGTGTTCCTTATTGTAGCGCGGAGCAGAAGTT
>JBJKQZ010000600.1:0-3362 GCA_046704865.1 Terriglobia bacterium | reverse complement strand
TACCAGCCGCAACCATGTGGCAAACGTCCTTCAGGTCGCGTCCGAGCAGGCGGCTTGTGACAGACTCCTGGATGCATTACGGGAATCTGTTGTGTTCTCGATCGGCCCTACCTGCAGTGAGGCGTTGGTGACGGCTGGTATCCAGGTGGATGTTGAAGCATCACCTCCCAAAATGGGTGTTCTGGTTCTTGAAGCTGCAAGCCGCGCGCATGAACTGCTTCGCCAGAAGAGTTCCGGCGCGAGAGTATATGCTGAGCCGAATGGTGTGGCTTCGGTTGCCGCCATCCCTGCTGGCGTGAAAGCGGCGGGCCAGGATAAAGGATCCAGCACAAGAGTTGAACCCTGGAAGGATTCGCTTTTCATGAAGGCCTGCCGCCGCGAGCCTGTGGCCGCCACCCCGGTGTGGCTGATGAGGCAGGCGGGTCGCTTTATGAAGGAGTATCGCGATCTTCGTGCCCGCGTTCCTTTTCTCGAACTCTGCAAGAATCCGGACCTGGTTGCAGAAGTAACCGTTAGCGCCGCCCGCAAACTAGGCGTGGATGCGGCGATTATTTTTGCCGACTTGCTGCTGATCATTGAGCCTCTTGGGCTGGAGCTTGAATATGGAAAGGGTGAAGGGCCTATTATCAGGCCGGCGATCCGCGAACCGGGGGACGTTGATCGTCTGCGGATTGTCGAGCCGGAAGAATCTTTGGGTTATCTTTACGAAGCCATCCGGCGGACTCGTGAGGCGTTGCCTCCAGGCCTACCGCTCATTGGTTTTGCGGGCGCGCCTTTTACCGTGGCGTCTTACATGATTGAGGGCGGAGCTTCCAAGACTTTCCGCCACACCAAAACCCTGATGTATCGCGACGAGGGTTCCTGGCGAGCGCTGATGGAGCGGCTGGCCCGCGAGGTTGCCAAGTACGTGAACGCACAAATCAAGGCTGGAGTTCAGGCGGTTCAGATATTCGACTCCTGGGTCGGCTGCCTCGGGCCGGAAGATTACCGGCGATTAGTGATGCCTTATACGCGGCTCCTAATCGAAGGGATTACTCCGGGTACACCTATCATTCATTTTGGGACCGGGACGGGAATGTTTCTGGAAGAAATGCGCCAGGCAGGTGGGGACATTATCGGGCTCGATTTCCACGTGGAGCTTGGGAAGACCTGGGATCGGCTTGGAGACGGAGTGGGTGTGCAGGGTAATCTGGATCCCGTAGCGCTTTATGCTGATTTGCCCTTCATCCGAAGGCGTGTTCAGGAAATACTGGATCAGGCCGCAGGACGTCCCGGCCACATCTTTAATCTGGGCCACGGAATCCTGCCGGATACGCCCGAGGAAAACGTCATTTCTCTGGTAAAGATAGTTCATGAGTTAAGTTCGCGGCGGCATTAAATGATGGCGCGGGCTGCATAACGTAGATTCGAGGAAGCGTTGCCGACTCTGAATTCAAATGCGTCTGACCAATCGCGGTGGGCGGTTCTGCTGCTGGCTCATGGCGCTCCCGACCGCCTTGGTGATATTCCGCAATTCCTGCTGAACGTTCGTGCAGGCCGCAGTCTGCCGCAGGAAGCAGTTCAGGAGATTATCGAGCGCTATGTGAAAATTGGCGGAAGTTCGCCCCTGCTGCGAATCACAATGCAGCAGGCCGAGTCGTTGGCCAGGCTTCTTGGTTTGCCGGTGTATGTGGGCATGCGCAACTGGAAGCCCTATATAGAGGACGGGGTGCGAAAGCTTTCCGAAGACGGGGCATCCCGCATTGTGGCTCTCTGCCTTGCCCCGCAGAACTCGCGAACAAGCATCGATCTTTATCGCAGTTATCTGTCAAAGGCGATCGAAAAAGTTGCCCCGGGTTTGCAGGTAGAGTTTGTAGAAAACTGGCACGATCATGCGGAACTGATTGCGGCTTTCCGCGAGCAGGTCTCCGCCGCTCTTGCCGCCGCAGAAGCTGAAGGGGACCAGCCTGTGCCGGTGATTTTCACGGCCCACAGTGTTCCGCTAAGCACCATCGAGGCGGGTGATCCCTATGAGGAGCAGGTGAAGGAAACGGCGCAACTGACCGCTCAGGCAATGGGTTTAAAAGAGTACCGTGTGGCTTTTCAGAGCCAGGGCATGACCTCTGAGCCTTGGCTGGGGCCCACCGTGGAATCTTTGATTGACGAGCTGGCGGAGCAGAGATTTCGACGAATCGTGCTGGCGCCGGTCGGCTTTGTATCAGACCATGTTGAAGTCCTTTACGATATCGATATCGTTTTCGAGGAATACGGAAAAAAGAAGGGAGTTTCCATCGTGAGACCGGAATCACTTAACGTCAGTCCGCTCTTCATACGGTGTCTGGCTTCCATTGTATCCGCTCGAATCGGCGATGCGGCAGGCAGGTCATCGTGAGCACCAGCGAAGGATCGCATCGTCGCGTCGCGATTGTGGGAGGCGGTATTTCAGGCCTCACCGCTGCTTATACCCTTGCGCAGGCCCGGGCGCGGGGCGCGCCTGTGTCCGAATTCCTGATTGAAGCCGACAGCAGGTTGGGTGGAGTTATTCGCACCGACCACCTTGAAGGGTTTGTCCTGGAAGGCGGTCCGGACAGCTTTATTTCTGAGAAGCCTGAGGCCGCAGCACTTTGCCGTGAATTGGGACTTGAGGATCGGCTGATCGGTTCGAATGATGATGAACGTCAAACCTATATCCTCTATAAGGGAAAGTTGGTTCCGCTCCCTGTAGGCCTGATGCTGATGGCTCCAACGCGCATCTGGCCGTTCCTCACCTCACCGCTGCTTCCTTTGGCCGGCAAGGTGATGGTTGCTACCGAGTGGTTTGTGACGCCCACCAAACCCCGCGAAACTGATGAGTCCATCGGAGCCTTCGTCTCCCGGCATTTCGGGAATGCGATGCTGGACAATATTGTGGAACCTCTGCTCGCCGGGGTTTATGGAGGGGACGCCAGGGCCTTGAGCCTGGAATCCGTCCTTCCCCGCTTTCGGGAAATGGAGCACCGGCACGGCAGCCTTATTCGCGGCGCCTCGGCTGCCAGAAGGCAGTGGAAAAAGGAGTCGAAGAAGAGGAAGCGCCTGCCCGCGCCCGGGGACCGGAGTAGCAATTCGCTTTTCATGACTCTGAAGGACGGGCTTGAGGAACTGATCAAAGCGCTGGAAGCGCGACTGGAACCTTCACGCGTGCGCCTTGGACAGCGCGTTGAGTCCATTGAGAGGACTGAGCACCATTGGAAGAGTCCTTACAGAATTCGCTGCCAGGGAAATCAGGTTTTTGAGGCGGACGCCATCATTCTGGCATTGCCCGTCTATGAATGCGCCAACTTCTTTACCTTTGTGAATGAAGATATCTCGGATGCTTTTCGCGCCATCCCTTACAGCTCTGCAAT
>JBJKQZ010000599.1:0-6002 GCA_046704865.1 Terriglobia bacterium | reverse complement strand
CCGTTATAGAAAGCGACCACTCCAATGCTCCATCGGGCGCCAAAGCCAAACAGTGAAGCATTCCCCGCAATACATTCAATGCGGTAATAACGGCTTTGCGAAGCGGGGCTTAACGGGATTTGAGGCTTCAGTAGATATCCATGATTTGCAAAACCCGGCGGGTACCCCGCCAGAGAGGAAGGCTTGGGCGCAGCCACGCTGCCAGCCGGATTCCAGTTCCAGCCGTCGTCAGAAGTCGATACCTGGAACCTGGCTTTGGCAGGATCCACTTTCAGGCCAGTCAGCAGTACCAGCAGGTCTATTCGGTCGATCTCCGGAGCGCTGTCACCTCCTCCGATGCGCACCTGCACCCACGGGCTTGATCCGCTCAAGCTGACCGTGCTGGTGGGATTGTGGTCCAAAAAGAATTCGCGGTCTTCCTTGGAATAACTTCCAAGCGAGTTTGAGGATGTCTCGACCCACGTCGGCATCTGAGTCGTTTTGATGCCGTCGGTCGCAAGCTGGGCCGTCAGGTTGTAGTCGTAACTGCTGGAGTGATACGCTGGCCGCAGCAATGCGAGGTTTCGATAAGCGCCCGTAGTGTCCGCCTCAAGCGTTGGAGCAAAGTCCTCCGCCGGATCGCCTGGGTACACCCCAATTCCGCGCGTATAACCTTCCGCGTGGCTCGGGCGTGGCCATTCCTTGCTGGGTCCGGCTGTGCTTTGGGTTTCTGCGGGCGATAACTCTGCTTTCATCGCGAGGCCATGGAGATCACCCAATGCCGCCGTTGCTCCAGCGATGGTTGTCTTCAGGAAATTACGTCGGGAACCGGTGGGAACACTCATTGCTGGCCTCCTGGAAGGCAGGTAGTATACACCCGATCACCTTCGGAGATGCACAGCGCCATTTCAATACTGATCCACAACTGACGCTGAAATATTGATTGTGCTAACGCATTCATTGCACGATTCTGTTATAGTTTCTAGTTTGACAGTACCTGACCGACCATCCATTTCAAAGCGAGCAGCCCGCCGCATGATCCAGCAGGCGTTTGTCCTGACGGGTCGCGACCGCAACGTGCGGCAGCATATCCGGGAAGCACGCGTTGCAACATTGTGGAAACTTGAAGACTGGAACTTTGAATGGACCGTTGCTATCGACCGGGGCAAGTTGCGTTTTGACCGCCGGGCGGTCCGCGCGCCGGATATGACTCTTTCCTGGCCGAACGCAACGGAGTTCTTTGCAAGCATTGAGGAGGGTCGCACCGCGGATGATTCCATGGTCATGGATGGCAGGCTGGAACTGCGGGCTTACGTTGAGCCCGTGTATAGAAGTTTTTGCCGATCGCTGGAACACGTCATAAAATACCCCGTTGATGATGCCGGCGACCCATTAATCTGATGCCTGAAGTTAAGAGGCATAACACAATCTATTTAAGCGACTAAATATAGTCTCTGTTATGGCGACCTGGTTTAAACAATCTGTTAGATGATTTTAGACCGCGTGGGACAGTACTGATTACCATGGAATTCCCTACTGAATGGACGATAACCTCTTTTCGTGTCCGGTATGCTGAAACGGACCAGATGGGCGTGGTCTACTACGCAAACTACCTGGTCTGGTTTGAGATTGGCCGGAGTGAATTCTGCCGGCAGCACGGTTTTGAGTACCGGGATATGGAGCGCGACGACGGCCTCTACATTATTGTGGCGGAGGCCAGTTGCCGGTATAAGGCCTCGGCGCGCTACGATGATGAAATCGTGGTAAAAACCTGCCTTCAGGCGGTCCGCCGCCGCGTGCTGATTTTTGGCTATCAGATTTACCGGCAATCGGATAATCTTCTGCTGGCCGAGGGCGAAACCACCCATGTGATTGTCAATCGCGAGGGACGGCCCTGTGCCCTGCCCGATAAGTATCGCGAGCTCTTTTTGACGGGAGTTAAGGTCCGCCAGGGTTAAAAGACCGCGCCGGGCGGAGGTAATATTGGCCCGCTTTTAGCGCTGATTTATTTGTCTTCGGCTCATTGTTCAGTCGCGAATTTCCAGAAACGCTGCCGGAGACAATCAGCAGGACAAGACCAGGGTCTAAAAATGATGCGCCCGAATCTTATCTGACGCCTTACGATGCCGCCCATTTCCGCCACCATCATCACGCACAATGAATCCGCAAACATCTCCCGCGCCATTCATTCGCTCGACTGCGCTGATGAGATTCTGGTGGTCGATTCCGGTTCCACTGACGACACGCTGAAAATTGCTTCCGCGCTTGGCGCGCGAATACTGACCCATCCCTGGGAAGGCTTCACGGCGCAAAAGGCCTTTGCTGTTTCGCAGGCTGCCCATGACTGGATACTCAGTCTCGATGCCGACGAGGAACTGAACGAAGAAGCCCGCGGTGCCATCCGTAAGTGGAAGGAATCCTCACCAACCGTGGGCGCCTACCGTTTTGCCCGGCGTGCACGCTACCTGGGTCGATGGATACTGCATTCGGGCTGGTATCCTGATTGGAAAATTCGATTATTTAATCGCAACCAGGCACACTGGGCCGGCGGCTACGTGCATGAGTCCGTTGTGACCAATGGAACAGTGGAAACCATGCCAGGCGAGATTCTCCACTATACGTGTGACTCGCTCGACGACCATCGCAAGCGAATCGAGGTATACACGGATCTTGCCGCCCGCGAAATGTTCGAACGCGGCGACGGCGACGGCATGGCCAGCCGATGGCTCGCGCCTGTCTGGGTTTTCGTTAACACCTACTTCTTCCGGCTCGGCGTGCTGGACGGTGTGCCCGGCTTGCTGATTGCCTGGATGGCCGCACGCTACGTGCGCCGGAAATACGTGAAGCTCCATCAACTCCAACGCCGCCGGGAGACGCCATGAGCCCGCCACCTGCTCTCAAGATCGGCCATGTCGATACCGGCATGACGCTCCGCGGCGGCCAGCGGCAGTTGCTGCTG
Source organism: Terriglobia bacterium (assembly GCA_046704865.1). Classification (GTDB taxonomy): domain Bacteria; phylum Acidobacteriota; class Terriglobia; order UBA7540; family UBA7540; genus SCRD01. The sequence goes on along the minus strand of JBJKQZ010000599.1, from coordinate 3,064 downwards.
CTGGCGCGGGGCATGCGGGCCCGCGGCCATTGGCAATTGATCGTGTGCCCGGAAGAGAGCGAACTTTTCGACCGCGCCATGGCCGATGGTTTTCCAACGCTCGTCCTGCCCCAAAATGATTTCCGGCACCTGCAAGGCATCCGGCTGCTGCGCCGTCGCCTGCGCGGAGACGATCTGACATTGCTGCACGCGCACGATGGCGTGGGACAGACGGTTGCATGGCTGGCTTCATTGGGCATGCCCGTGCGGCGCGTTGCGAGCAGGCGGGTTACTTATCTGCCCAGGCGGCGCCTGGATTATCAGCTCAAGTACAAATACACCTGCCATGCAGTGATTGCCGTGTCCGATTACGTCGGCCGCATCGTCACAGAGACGGGTGTGCCGAGTAGCATGGTGCATGTGATTCCTGACGGCATTGAAATTCCGCCGCGCCTGCCGGATGCTGAAACACGGCGCACCATTCGCGCAAAATGGCGCCTTGACGAGAGTGAATTTGCCGTGGGACACCTTGGCGGGTTGAGCGCCGAAAAAGGGCAGGATCTTGCTGCCGGGGCATTTGAAATCCTTGCCAGCAGATTGCCCAATGCAAAACTGGTGCTGGGCGGAGATATTTCCGCCGAGGCTCTGGCGACTTCGCGCCTTGCGGCAGGAGTGGCCGGCGGGCGGATTCTGTTGGCGGGCTATCAGGAAAACCTTTTCGAGTTTTTCTCCGGCCTCGATCTCTATATCATGCCGTCGCGATCGGAAGGGCTTGGCTCCTCTGCGCTGCTGGCCATGGCGCACGGCCTGCCAGTGATTGCCACTCGCGTAGGAGGCCTTCCGGAAATTGTGGAAGAAGGAATTACCGGCTGGCTGGTGCCTCCGGAGTCGGCAAAAGCCCTGGCGGCTGCCATTGCCGACGCGGCTTCCGATCCTGCGCGCCTCGAAGAGATGGGAAATAACGCACGGGAGAATGCAAAACGGTTTTCAGCCGATATTATGGTTGAGCGAACCGAAGCGCTTTACAGGCGGCTTACGGGTTTGCAGGAGAATTAGCGCGCGGCAAATGCCGGTGGAATGTGAGTGAGCGGATGATCCTGATGATTGTGGCCCTGTTTGCCATCGTAGCTTTGTTCGGACTGGTCTTCGGCAGCTTTCTCAACGTGTGCATCGTGCGCGTGCCCAGGCGCGAATCGATTGTGAGCCCAGGCTCGCACTGCCCTGCCTGCGGCAAAAGCATCCGCTGGCATGACAATATTCCCGTCCTCAGCTATATCCTCCTGCACGGGCGCTGCCGGGATTGCGGCACTCGCATTTCCGTGCTCTATCCTCTGGTGGAAATTCTGACTTCAGTGGTTTTCGTGCTGGAATTCTGGCGCTATGGCCTCACCATCGATTTTGCCAAGGGCCTGGTTTTTTCCATGCTGATGATCATCCTGATTTTCACCGACCTTCGCGAGCGCCGCATTCCGCATAAAATCAGCCTTACCGGTATCGCGCTGGGAATTGCCTTCAGCCTGCTGACGCCGGTGGACAGCCGCCCGGTTGGCTGGTTCCTCTCACAATGGCAAATCTTCCCGCCGCCGGTGCTACTCTCGCTGATCGGTGCGCTGGTGGGAGCGCTTGTGGGCGGAGGTTTGTTCTTCGCAGTTGGCGAGGTGTTTTACCGTCTGCGACACAAGGAGGGCCTGGGATTCGGCGACGTGATGCTGATGCTGGTGGTGGGAACCTTCCTCGGCCCGCCATTAACGCTGATGACCATCCTGATCGGCTCGCTGCTGGGATCGTTCATCGCCATTCCACTGACCATGCTCAGTGCCAAGTTTCGCAACTACCCCTGGCCTTATGGAACTTTCCTTGGCATCGTTGCCATCTACGCCAGCATCGGCGGCGAAGCGCTTCTCCGCTCCTACCTGCAATGGGGCGGGATTCGATAAACACACCAGCGCTATCTGCATCACGATTTCTCATCTGGTCGAAGTTACAGGATGATCTTTAATACCGCTTCTCCTGGCTGTAGGTTGGGTGGTCCTGTTGTGCGACGAGCTTCTCGAGAGCTAAACGGATCGCGGCAAGCTGCGCGACTATCTCAGCGAGCTGATCTGAGATCCGCATTGCGTAAGCATCTTGCATTTTGAACTCCTTCTGCTATCAGCCATTTTACGCCCGTTCTCAGCCGCAATTGTAAATAGAAGCCGGGACGAGCCTTATGCAGAACCATCTTCATCGCACGCGCAGATTGTAGCGGCAGTCTTCGCTGCTGTAATAGAGTTCCATAAGGACGGCTACACAGAGCACTTACCGCTTAAGAAATCGGACGAGGTTTTCGAAGAGGCACAGGCCGTCCTGGGAATAATGAGCGGGGAGAGATGCGCGCTCGGGGTGCGGCATGAGGCCAAGGACAAGGCCGCTGTCGTCGGTGACGCCGGCGATTGCATTGGGCGACCCATTCGGGTTGTCCGGATATTCCGTGGCAGGCTTTCCCTGCGCATCCGTGTATTGGAACGCCACGCGGGGGGGTGCGGCGGCGCTTTCTGAAATCATGGCCCGGCCTTCGGCGTGGGCACAGGGCATTGCAAGGAGCCGTCCTGCCAGGCCTTCCGTCCACATGGATTTTTCACCAGAAACCAGCAGCCGCACCTTGCGGTCTTCAAAATGCGAGGACTGATTTTCCAGCATCGCCATGCCGCGCACGCCGGGATTGCGAGCCGGAAGGATGCCCGCTTCCGTCAGCACCTGGAACCCGTTGCAGATGCCCAACATCGGCCGCTTAGATTCAAGAAACGCTTGAAGTTGCTCTCGCAGCCTGGCCACCATCAAAGTGGCAAAAATGCGCCCCGCGGCCAGGTGATCGCCAAAGGAAAATCCCCCCGGGAAAACGGCTGCTCCGTAGTTCTCGAGGTTCGCGTGCCCTGCCAGGAGTTCATGCAGGTGCAACAGGGCCGTCCTGCCAGGCCTTCCGTCCACATGGATTTTTCACCAGAAACCAGCAGCCGCACTTTGCGGTCTTCAAAATGCGAGGACTGATTTTCCAGCTTCGCCATGCCGCGCACGCCGGGATTGCGAGCGGGAAGGATGCCCGCTT
>JBJKQZ010000598.1:0-3992 GCA_046704865.1 Terriglobia bacterium | reverse complement strand
TCATGTCTGTGGCGAAGGCCGCAACCATCAGGCCGCCAAGCGCCGGGCCCACGGCGCGCGCCAGATTGTAACCGGCACTGTTGACAGCGATGGCGCTGGGAAGCTCAGAGCGGGGAACCAGCTCCGGCACAATGGCCTGCCAGGCGGGATTGTTCATGGCCGAGCCGATGTTCAGCAGAAAGGTGAGCGCCAGCAGCGTCCAGGGAGAAATGATGCCAGCAAAGGTGAGCACACTGAGAACGGCCACCGTGGCCAGCATCCATACCTGCCAGAAGATCAGCAAACGGCGGCGGTCAACGATATCGGCGGTGGCGCCCGCGGGATAACCGAGCAGCAGCACCGGCAGGCCGGCCGCGGTCTGCATCAGGGCAATCAGCAGCGGCGAAGTGGTGAGCGACGTCATCAGCCAGGTGCCCGCCGTGTCCTGCATCCAGCTCCCGACGTTTGACACGACGGACGAGGCCCAGCAGTTGCGAAACACCGGATGCCGCAGCGTTCCCCAGGCTGAGGGTTTTTCGGTTTCGGTTGCTGTCGTCACGGTTCACCCAAACGGAAATCATAGCAGGAAGCGCAAAGCAAAAGCATCCGTCCGATGCACGACAGCAATATCGGAGTAGAATGGCTCCAGCGTCACGAAGAGAGCCCTGTGGACAGCTTAAGCCCAATTTTAAGGAGAAATCGCATTGGTTCATGTGAGGATGTCTTTTTCCCGCCTGAAATCATTAAAAATAGCGATTCTGGCTGCGGCAGTTTGCCTGTTGTGCGTGGGCGCGGTGCCTGTTTGCGTCCGGAACCTTCGTGCGCAGCAGATCACGTGGACGCCGCAGCAGGAAGCCATCATCAAGAAGATCGGCGGGCTGCGCCAGTTGCCGGACGAGGAACGTGGGCGTGTGACGAATAAGCTTGCCTTTGAGATCCGTAAACTGCAGCCGTCTGAGAACAAGGTGCGGTTGGCGATGGGGCTCGCGACGCTCTCAACCGAGGGCGACCCGGGCGGCCGTGAGACGGTGCAGGAGGTGGCGACCACACTGGCCGGGGCGCTCGGAGAACATCCGCTACCTGCAAGCAAGGGCCAGCCCGCCATGCCCTACGCCATTCTCGCCTCCATGGTGCACTTTGAGCATCTGGATGTGTCCCTGAATTCGCCGGAATTCACGCAGGCGCTTGCTGAATTAAAGCAGCAGGATGAGCAGCGCCGGAATGCCAACTTTACGCTGGCTGATCTCGACGGCCGCGATTGGACGCTCGAAAGCCTTCGCGGCAAAGTGGTGCTGGTGAACTTCTGGGCCACCTGGTGTCCACCCTGCCGGAAGGAAATTCCCGACCTGGAGGCGCTCTATAAGCGGTTCAAGGGCCAGGGGCTGGTGGTGCTGGGAATTTCGAACGAGCCTGCGGCCAAGGTGCAGCCTTTTGCACGGCAGGAGAAGATCACCTATCCCGTGCTGCTCGACCCTGAAAACAAGGTGAACAAACTCTACTCGGTGGTCGGCATACCGATGAGCTTTGTTTACGACCGCAGCGGCAAGCTGGTGGCGGAATCCATGGACATGCGGACCCGGCAACAGTTTCTCGCCATGCTGGCCGAAGCGGGATTGAAGTGAAGATCGGCCGAACTTCACAAAGTTGAAACAATTTGAGGGCATCCCTGCTTCCGGCCTTTGCCGCGATGACGCCCGCGGATACACCTTGCGGGCGTGAAGATATCCACGGAACACAGGCATACCATTGCGGCCAGGTCAATTCTGTGTTACTTCTCTTTGCGGTCATAGGTAGCATGTCTTCATCTCAGCTGGAGGATAACCATGGAACAGGGCAAATCGAAGGGGGCGGTTTCAAGGCGGGAATTCCTGAAGGAGACGGCGTTCGTTACTGCCAGTGCGGCTGCGCTGGGCGGGCTTGCGCCTTCGCACGTGCTGGGCGCGAATGATCGTATCCGCGTGGGAGTGCTGGGCTGCGGTGAGCGCGCGCATTATCTGTCGTCGATTTTTGTAAAGCAGCCGTCAGTGGAGATTGTGACGGTCTGTGACGTCTATGGCCCGCACCGTCGCGCAGGGCTGAAAGTTGCCGGACCCAGAGCCACCGGCGCAGAAGATTACCGCGCGGTGCTCGACCGCAAAGACATTGACGCGGTGGTGATCGGAGCGCCTGACCACTGGCACAAGCAGATGCTGGTGGACGCCGTACACGCCGGCAAAGACGCCTACTGCGAGAAGCCACTGATCCATTCCATTCCGGAAGGCGCGGAAATCCTGAGCACCGTGCATGAGTCGAATCGCATTGTGCAGGTGGGCATGCAGCAGCGAAGCTGGCCGCACTATGCCCTGGGCAAGCAACTGGTGGATGCCGGCAAGCTGGGCAAGCTGAGTTTTGTGCACACCTACTGGTATCAGAACTATTACTCCGCTGAAGGTTGGAACGCCCTGCCGAACGTGGACCAGGCGCAGCTCAACTGGAAAGCGTGGCTGGGTGATGCGCCCATGCAGCCGTTCAACAAGGAGAAGTTTGCGTGGTGGCGCTTCTACTGGGATTTCGGCGGCGGCATCCTTACCGATCTTCTGACGCACTGGATTGATGTGATCCAGTGGTACACCAACCAGCCCGCGCCCAAAACCGCCACCACCACGGGCGATGTTTACCTGATGAACTGGCAGTGCCCGGATACGATCACGGCAGCTTATGAATTTCCGCAGAAGTTTATGGTGACTTTCACCGGCGCGCTCTGTGACGGTATTGACGACGGCGGCATCACGTTCCGCGGTACGGACGGCGCGCTCAAGGTGAACCGCACGCGCCTTGCCTTCTATCCCACCGGCGAAAAATGGGAGCCGGGCACGCAGCATCCCAAGGCGGAAATCCTGGCGGAATCGCTGCATGACGGAACCATTGAACACATCCAGAACTTCCTGGAATGCGTCCGCACGCGCAAGACTCCGAACGCTCCGGTCGAGGCTGGATTTGAAGCGGCGCGAACTTCCTGGATCGGTAACTTGGCTCTAAAGGCAGGCAAGAAGCTCGAGTGGGACCCGGCGTGGGGCGAAGGAGCGTAGGGTCGCTCCTAACGTTGCGGTGTTTGCTTCCAATCGCTCCAAAAGCCGCGGATTCTCTTCGAGCTTCTGCTGCCTGCTGACCATCTCGCGACGGATTGCTATTTTTTGAAGAGTTGAACCATGGGCACGTCAATGTTGTGACTCATGGTCAGCATCTTCAGCCGGTAGACCTTGGCGGTAGGTGGTTTTGCTTGCGTATCCTCATAAATGCACAGACTTCGCTCTTGCCATTGCGGCTCATTGGATCGGATTGGAAAGGTCCCGACTTCGTGAAAGCGCGGATTCTTTAGAAGCTCCCGCAGTTGGCGCTGGACTTCGAATTCAATTGGCATTTCTTTCTCCACTACGATGTAGCGGATGCCGTATTTCGAAATCAAGCTGAGAATTTGTTGACGAGAATCTACCATGACCTTGTATCCTATTTGAGGGAAGTATCGTGTGACAAAAAGCCCTTTTCTCATCACTGCGATGTGGCGTCCGGGGTCATCCTTCCGTACAAAAAAGATAAAATTGGCCGCTAGTTGCATGTCCGTCAGAACGATGCCGTGATAGCCGCTACCCGTGATTTGCCGGGCTACCGCCGCGTAGCCCGAGACGAAGTTGCGCTGGTAATTCCATGCCTTCGAAACGTAAAAAGCCAGAATAACGGCTGCCAGAACGGCCACAGGCGGGCGCAACTGCTTTTTTGCGGTGGCCAGGATTGGCACCCTCACAGCGAAATAGACGAAGGGCGGCAGCCAGTAGCAAACGTAGCGGGCTTCCTGATGCGGGATGAGACCCATGGTCAGCCAGCAGGCTCCAATCCAGGAGAGCATGATGGCTGTGGACTCACGGTCAGCCCACCAACCGGAAGACAGGATGCCGGCCAAGGCGAGTATCAGCAGAGGCCAACCAAGCGTTGAGGGGAGCGTGCTGGGATAGAAAAGCCACTGCCATAGGGGCAGT
>JBJKQZ010000597.1:0-5171 GCA_046704865.1 Terriglobia bacterium | reverse complement strand
CCCGGTTCCAACTTCCCTTCCCCGTTGCGTCGACGGAGGACATCTGCTGCATATCCGGTAACCATAGAATAGATCAGCCTGGAATCCATGCCTTCGCGATGAGCGGCTCTGATTTCATCGAGCAAATCTCCTTCGGCTGTCAACGCCGAGTCGCTTCCCAATGCGGCGCGATCACTTTGGCTGATGCAGGTGGGATCAACGGTGGTTCCAAGATTGAACCGATTGGAAGTGGGACACCACACCAGCGCTGCTCCGCGCCGACGCAACAATTCGCGTCCCGCTGCCGTCAAGCCCACTCCATGAACAATTACGGTCCGAGGGTCAAGCGCGCCGAGCCGGTGAAGTGCGAAGATTTCTTCAGCGCTGCGTTTGTCTGAGCCCTCGGCTAAATGGATGATGAACGGAGCTCCAGAAGGCGTGGACAGGAAAGCTTTTCTGACGTCCTTACCGAATCGCAACGAGTGAGCCCAGCCGTACTGCTTGACGACGCGAACCGGGAAATCGGTTCCGAAAACGTTCTCTTCATAGGCATTGTGGTGGCAGACGGTGGTGACACCGGAAAGCAAATTCTTTAGCCCGCCCCACCACAGCCTCACTCGCTTGGGAACGGAGAGATGTTCGCGGATGGGCGAACTGTCGGGACGAAAAATCTCTTCTGCCCATTTTTCGAAATTGGGGTAAGGGCCGTGACCGAGCCTCGGGAAAAGATTGAATTCCAAGTGATCATGGGAGTTAATAAGGCCAGGTAATATCAGGCAGCCTTTGACCGTGATTTCCGCGCTCGCTCTTGATGTGTGGGAGGTAGTCCGGGCACCATTGCTCCGATTTTGCTTAATCAGCCGCGATACGTGGCCGTTAACAATCTCCAGGTCAGCTCTTGTGCCCGTTGAAGCATCCAGCGAGACCCAACCGCCTGACAGCACCAATGAAGGTGTGTCATGCTGACTTCGCCTCGGGAAAGGCTGAACGGGACTTTGGGAAGTACAAATCATCTTTCGGCCATGCCGTAATCGCCGCCCAGGCGAAAAAAGCAAACAAAGATTGCAGGTCCCGCCTGTAATCGCTCAAAGAGATGCTCTTTTCCGCATCTCATAAAGGTCGGTCTTTCGGGTTCACCAAAGCATGGGCAGATAATTCGGTCGAGCATGAATCTGTACCTTTGGAATGCACGACACAAGTGTTCGATCGAACGCTGAAAGTTCAGAATTTCAACAACATGGCCTGAGTGACGAAAAGTGCGACGCCAGCCCCTGTCCGAAGCGGAAGGATGAAAGTCTGTGACTATTAAATGCCCTCCCATTTTCATCACGCGCGAAAGCTCGAAGGCGAGAGACCCTAGATCCGCCACGTAGCTTATTGCAAAGGAACAAATAGCTATGTCAACAATCTGTGAGGAGATTGGATTTGCCGTGCAGTCAGCACGAATAAGACTTTCGCGGAGTACTTGCTTGCGGCGAGCTTGCGCGAGCATCTGGGAAGACAAATCGAGTCCAACTCCCTGTCGAGCCCCCTTTGTGAGGAGAGTGTTGAGCCATCGGCCGGTTCCACATGCCAGGTCCAGGACAAAGGTTCCTTTGGGATCTGGCAATATTGGTCCCAATACCCTTTCCTCCAGTGCCAGGAGGGGATTGGGGACGCTATCATAGCTTTCCGCCCACAGCGAATAGGCCTCCGCCGGCGACAGTCGCAGGCGCTGGCGATCAACGACCGTGCTGTTTTGCTTTATTCTCATTTGCTCCCTTGCGCCGCCACTTAAAGACTTTCCGCCTCTGGTTTTCGTAGCTTGATCAAACGCTGTATCACTCGTAGTTCCCAGGGGAAAGAGTAGAAGCCCAGGCGATACCGCCATGCACTCAGGATCCGTAACATTTGACGTCCCCACCTCGGGAGCCTCACGTCCTGGACTGTTGGCCAGTAAGAACTTACTACCAATCGAAAATTATCGATTCTCCGCTTGATGGTCCGCTTAAGCCATGGCATCGCGGGGTCTTTCCGAATTGCGAAGTTATACCAGCGCTCAGTTGTCCACTCATCAGGCGTATCTGGGAAAGAAACCTGCCCCTCGACGTCCCCATACATCCGGTTGCGTTGGGGAACCGGTGTGTAGTGATAGATGATAATTTCGGAACTAGAATTCAACTGTTTTATCCTGCGAATAAACTGCAGGCATTCGCGCGTGTCTCGCTCCGGATCCTTCGGATTGCCCACAACAAATGAGAATTCTGGAATAATGCCGAACTGGCGGATGCGACGCGCAAGTTCAAGTGTCTGCTCCGACCTCAACTTTTTGCCCATCTCTTTCAGTACCCAGTCAGAGCCAGACTCAGCCCCAAAGAAAATCATTCGACAACCTGACTTGCGGATGGCCTCGAACGTCGCATCCGAGTAGCGCAGCATGATGTCGATTCGCGCTTCACACCACCAGCCAAGGCTGAGCGGAGCAAGACGGTCTGATAACTCCCTGGCATGGTCTTCTCGCAGAAAGAAATTCATGTCGTAGAACTGTACCGAATCGACAGCGTACGCTTGTGCAAGATGACGGAGAATGGCTTCTGTTCTCGCTGGAGATTCCATCTTTTCGATGGTTCCGTATGCACGAACGACGCCGCAGAAGCTGCAATTAAACGGACAGCCGATGCTCGCGTGATGCGCGACCGTTCTGCGGCCGAAAAATGATGGCCGAATGTATTTCTCGACCGGAAGGCGATGATAGGGGTACCACGGAAACGCATCCGGCCCTTTCATCCGGCGCTCGGGGTTGTGTCGATGGGTACCGGCATCATCTTTATAAGAGAGCCCACGGATGCTTTCTATCGACCCCTGACCCCGAAGCGCTGCAACAAGTTCAACGAGGGTATCCTCTCCCTGTCCCCGGACTGCGAAATCAACATAGTCGGCATTCAAGGCTGCTTCGGTATAGATTGATGGGAAATAGCCGCCCCAGACGATCGGAACATGCGGAAAGATGTTACGGGCCTCACGACACCCCTGAATGGCCGGGGCCAACTGCGGGCCCGGCATCACGGAGACCGCCAGTAGGTTAGCGCGATTTTCGCTCAGAAGATCGAGCAGGGTTTGTACGGGATAGGGGTCAAGGTTTCCGTCCACAATGGCGTAGTCCTCCCGGCCCTCGAGGACAGCCGCGAGTGCCAGAATCGAGAGCGGAAATCGCCGGTTCTTCGGCTTCGTAGCTCGAGGATTGTAAAAGATAATCATGAATTACCCAACATGGCCCACAGAATGAAAAACTCAGCAGGTTCGCGCCGTCGCATCAAACGAGCTTTAAGAGGGCGCAAAGCCCATCTCACGCCATACCATGGTTTCAACTGCTTCCACTTAATGCCACATGCACTGGCCATCTCAACAAGAGCGTCTGGCGTCAGATATTCCCGGCTTCTCACGCTGTCTGACCGAAAACCATACTCGCTTTGGAATGACAGGTGTTTTTCTTCAAGCATTCTTTGCCCACTTTCCTCGTTCTGGTAAAAAGGAGAATCGATAATCAGCACGTGCCCGGGTCTGCGCAAACAGCGGAGAGTTTCCTGCAAGGTTTGGACATAGTTTTCCGAATAATGGAAGGAAGAATTAAAAACGGCAACGTCAAATTGCCCGCCGTCAAAAGGTAATCGGTCCATTTCTGCTTGAAACAATTCAAAAGGGTGTGTCAAAAAATCAAAGTAGTGATGCGCTGCGCCCAGTCCGTCTAGATTGTTTGCGAGCAAATCTACCGCGACAGGGCGGTGCCCTCGAAGTGCAAGTCGGTAGCTCAACCAGCAGTTTCCGGCACCGACATCCAAAACATCCAAACCATCTTTATACCGGTACTCAAGCCACGGCAGAATACGCTGATAGAAGAAACGAAAACTTCGGGAGCGAATCCTCCATTGCCAACTGTTGCGACCGGTAACGTCCCTGTAGGGAAGCTCCAGAAAAAAGCGTGCACCTGCCGTTCCCCGTCCTTCACGAAGCCTGATTGTTTCGTACTCGATCATGAACTGCTGAAAACATTCCTCGCGCGTTGGCGTAAGCGCCTTCCAGATTCTGCCCTCCATGCCAAATGTGAATCCGCAGTAAGAGCACGATACTTTCCGCAATATGGGTTGTGCGATCACCATTGATTGATCCGAATGCCCGCACACGGGACACCGGAGCCGCACAGATGGCCCCATTTCTGTCTCGATCTTCACAGATTCATCCGCTGCCTCGCCTATTTGCAAAGAAACTGACTTCATATTTCGGTCCTTTCAAAGGTAAGAAGCATGTGGTCCGCCATTGCACGGAATCCCGGACAGCCTCCAAGCCAGGGGTCAATTTCAGACGCAAGAAGAAACAACCGCGGGTATTCTGCCGTGAGAAAATCAAGGTACGAAGGCGGGACCGCAACACCCACCCCCTTCCAAGCCATCAGCCGGAAATAGGGAGAAAATGTTCTTTTCAACTGGCGTACTGAGTGGTACCAGATCTTGGGTTCGTAGTGGGCTATAAGGCCGTCTGTGGGTTCTCCCTGCCTGAAACGCCGTACTGCCTTCCGGATATTCCCCCGCGAAAGATACCAACAGGTTTCCCAAACGCAGAGGCGGCCGAATAAGCAAAGGACCATCCTGCTCCGCTTTTTTACCAAATGAGCCTAATCATAGGCCAAGAAGCAGACCTCAGGCATGCAGTTGAGCCCGGAAAAATTTGAAAATATTCCCGCGAAAGGCCCTTCTTTACGCATTGTTCCGATCCGCTCATTGGCCAGCACTCTAAAATCAACTGTGGCTGGAACTTCGGCGGGAACTGCCCGTTGCCGTGCTACTTGAATCATTCGGGGCGACGAATCACACGCAGTCACGTGCACCCCTCGACTTGCCAGGTGCAACGCATCAACTCCGGTCCCGCAATTGATTTCAAGGATGTGCTGACCCGCAGCGAAGGTTCGGTCGATTTCCATCCATACCGACTCGCGCTGCACCAGCCCGATGGCTGAATTTGTGAAGGTGGAATCGTAGGTTGCTGCAGTTTCGTCGAACACTTCCGTTATGGTCGGTGTAATTACGTTAGCTCGAGTCATGCACCGTCAAACCTCAGGTTCAGCGGATGAAAACTTCATTTCCTCACGAACTCTCTCGATTTGCTGTCGAAGAGCTGCCAGACCGGACACAGTATGTAAAGCAGGCGAGGTCTGTAAT
>JBJKQZ010000596.1:0-2804 GCA_046704865.1 Terriglobia bacterium | reverse complement strand
GTATTGACGGCAGTGGCCGTATGACCGAGATGGCCGGGAAGATTCTGGCTGCCATGGCGGAAGGCGTTGCACTTCCAGAAGTGGCGGAGAAGACCGGGCTGCCCCTCTACCGAATCCGCAGCGGCGCGCGGGAGCTGGTGGAGGCGGGACTCGTGGAAGCCAAAGACGAGACCTACATTCTGACAGAGGCCGGGCGTGCCGCCATGGCAGGCATTTCCGGCCGCGGCTGAAAAGGGGGCTCAATTTGCCCCGATTGAACAAAGAGAACATATGAAAGCGGGAGGTGGCCCGGGGGAAGAACTGACCATGTGCCGTTACGCATAGCTAATACCGCGTCCGGCGGAACGAAACACACCTGACTGAAACCTGCGAAGGAGGCTCGTTATGAACAAGTACGTCATGGAGCTCATTGGGACCTTCTTTTTGGTGCTGACTATCGGGATGACGGTTATCGTGGGAGGAAGCGGAGTGATTCCGCCACTGGCAATCGGATCAATCCTGATGGTCATGATATTTGCCGGCGGTCACATTTCCGGTGGGCATTACAATCCTGCCGTGACTCTGGGCGTATGGCTGCGAGGCCGATGCGATACCAAAGACGTGGCACCCTACATGGTCTTTCAGACGATCGGCGCGGTGCTGGCCGCTATTGCCGTAAGGTATCTGAAGGGTGAGGCTACGGCCGCGCCCAGAGAATTGGCAGTCGGCCCGGAATTGCTGGCGGAATTCCTGTTCACATTTGCGCTGGTTCTGGTGGTTTTGAACACAGCCACTGCCAAGGGTACCTCCGGCAACTCGTTCTATGGCCTGGCAATTGGCTTTACGGTTCTTGCCGGTGCGTTTGCCGTGGGGAGCATCGCAAGCGCGGCATTTAATCCCGCTGTGGCAGTGGGGATTTCGGTAATGGGAATGGCCGCATGGGCCAAGATCTGGATCTATTTTGTGGCCAATTTCCTGGGCGGTGCACTTGCGGCGTATGCGTTCAAGTTCATGTGCCCTGACGACAAGTAATCGGAGGTGCCCGGCGCGCGAACCGCTTCACACTGCCTGGCGATCACTTTTGTGATGAACTAAATGCTGCTTAATGCACTCAGGCGTAAATTCCGCGCAGCTTGAGCGTGGTGGCGACGCGGTCAATGGCCAGCATATAGGCCGCGATGCGGTTGTTGACGTTGTGTTTTTCGCCGTAATGGACCACATCGTTGAATGCTGCCACCTGGATGTGCTTGAGCCGCTCGTTGACCATGCCTTCCGGCCAGAAATAGCCCTGGCGGTCCTGCACCCATTCAAAGTAGGAAACAGTAACGCCGCCGGCATTGGCCAGAATATCCGGCACCACAAAAACCCCACGGTCAAAGAGGATGTCGTCCGCGGGGGGCGTGGTCGGGCTGTTGGCGCCCTCCACCAGGATGCGCGCCCGGATGCGTCCTGCGTTCTTGCTGGTGATGACGTTTTCGGTGGCGGCGGGAAGCAGCACGTCACAATCCATTTCCAGGATCTCCTGGCTGCCAATGCTCTCAGAACCGGGGAAGCCCTCTACGGTTTTATTTTCCTTTGAATATTCGAGCAGTTGAAGGATGTCCAGACCGTTGGGGTTGAAGATTCCGCCGTGTATGTCTGCAATGCCGATGATTTTGTATCCGGCTTCGTGCATCAGGCGCGAAGCCTGTGATCCAACGTTGCCAAAGCCTTGAACCACCACCCGGGTCTGCTCGCGCTGCCTTCCAAATCTTTTGAGCGCCTGGTCGGTGACAATCATGCATCCGCGTCCGGTGGCCGCAGGGCGTCCGCGCGATCCTCCCAGGCCGAAAGGCTTGCCGGTTACGCAGGCCGTGACAGTGTGCCGCACATGCATGGAATAAGTGTCCATGATCCAGGCCATTGTCTGCTCATTGGTGTTCATGTCCGGGGCGGGCACATCTCGCTCAGGACCAATGTAATCCAGGATTTCTGCGGTGTACCGGCGCGTGATCCTTTCAAGCTCAGGCATGCTGAGCCTTTCCGGATCACAAATGATTCCACCCTTGGCGCCGCCGAAGGGAATGTTGACGACGGCGCATTTCCAGGTCATCTCAGCCGCCAGGCCGCGGATTTCATCGAGTGTTACGTCCGGTCCGTAGCGTACGCCGCCTTTGCAGGGGCCTCTTGCAATGCTGTGTTGAACGCGGAAGCCATCAAACACTTCCAGCTTGCCGTTATCCATTGCAACTGGAATATGGACGATGATTTCACGATTGGGTGTGCGAAGGTACTTCAGAATCCCCTCGTCTAATTCAAGTTTGCGTGCTGGGATGTCAAACCGCGCAGCCATCGAATCAAAAACGCTGAATTCCTTATCGGTGTCAACGATGGTCATTGGCTCTCTCGCTATTGACTCCTTCACCTTCGAGGGAAGTATATCAGATGGGCAGGGAAGCGACTACCGACGCGCGCCACGGTGAAACAGGCCTAAGATGCCGGGCTGGCGGCGATGGCAGGGGCTTCAGAATGGGATTTGGCAGGAGAGACCCTGGAGGCCCGGACAAGCTTCCAGGCGCTCTTTTCGCGCAGCAGGTGATTGACCAGGGCGATGTGCATGGCATGCCCGGCGCGGTCGGCTACAACATGGCCCAGCAATGGCCGCCCGAACATTACGAGGTCGCCGATGAGGTCCAGAATCTTGTGCCGGCAGAACTCGTCCGGAAACCGCAAACCTTCCGGATTCATCAGGCCGGTGCGGGTGAGGACGATGGCATTTTCAAGCGAACCTCCGCGAACAAGGCCGCTCTGGCGAAGCATTTCGACTTCTTCGAAAAAGCCGAAAG
>JBJKQZ010000595.1:0-5386 GCA_046704865.1 Terriglobia bacterium | reverse complement strand
AGGTTGATTTAAACGAACTGATAATCGTCGGGAGCGTTCGGCCCAGCGTGATGATGCCCGCGGCGGTCACGGCGCCCGCGCCGATGTAGCGGATGTAACTGCTCCAGATCTGGGTCTCGGTCATCTGCCCGATCGGAATCGTGCCGGGGTACATCACGTCCGGCTTGTGCGAACCAAAAAACTGGATGATCGGAATGAGCACCAGCCAGGAAAGCACTCCGCCGGCAACCATCGTCCCCGCAACGCGTGTTCCGATGATGTAACCCACACCCAAATATTCCGGAGTGATCTCACCGGCAAACGTCGAGCCGGGATACCATGCCGGATGCCATTCCGGCGTGGCCTTCCATAAAAACAGCCCTCCCTGCTCGCCCATCAGAAATTTGTAAATGATTCCGACCGCCGCTCCGCCGAAAACTTTGCCTGCCTGGATGCCGCCTCTTTCGCCGGTGATCAGCACGTCGGCGCACGCCTTGCCCTCGGGAAAAGTCAGGTTCCCGTGTTCCTTTACCACCAGGGCGTTGCGGAGCGGAACAACAAACAGAACCCCCAGCAGACCGCCGGCCAGCGCCAGCGGAAAAATCCGCCAGTAATCGAGCGTGTAGCCGAGAAAAATCAGCGCCGGCAGCGTAAACACAGTCCCGGCCGCAATCGACTCGCCCGCCGAGCCCACGGTCTGGACAATGTTGTTCTCAAGGATGGTCGAATTCCCCAGCCACTTGAAGATGGTAATGGAAATGACCGCAACAGGAATGGACGCGCTGACCGTCAGTCCGGCGCGAAGGGCCAGATAAACTGAGACTGCTCCAAAGATGATGCCCAGAAATGCGCCCAGCAGGATGGCGCGAGGAGTGAATTCCGGCAGGACGACATCCGCCGGAACGAACGGTTTGTAAGCGGCCGCTGCATCCACCTGGTTCTGAGTTGTCGGATCAGATGCCATGCTTCACAATCACAACGGTTCAGAATGAATGCGCCTGTCGTTGCTTACGGCATTGCGATCTTATCCGCCCAGCTTGGCGCGGACCATCTGGTTTACACGCTTGCCGTCAGCATTTTTGCCTGCCAGTTTGGCCATGGCGGCCTTCATCGCTTTGCCAAGGTCCTGCGGCCCCGCGGCGCCGGTTTCAGCAATTGCCGCAGCCACTGCGGCGTTGATGTCTTCGTCGCTGGCTTCGGCAGGCAGGTAGGCCTGGAGGATTTCCGTTTCCGCTTCCTCTTTGGTGGCCAGGTCCTCGCGGCCGCCTTTGCGGAATTGCTCCACGGAATCCCGGCGCTGCTTTACCAGAGTTCGAAGCACAGCAATAGCCTGGTCATCACTGAGCGGCTTGCCGACTTCGATCTGTTTGTTTTTGAGGGCGGTCTTCGCCATGCGCAGCACTGAAAGGCGAAGTTCCTCCCGCGCTTTCATGGCTGCGACAAGGTCTTTTTCCACCTGTTCCGCAAGCGTCATTGTCAGTAACCCTTCATATGAACTCTCGGCGAATATACCACATTAACGCTCCCGCACGCGCCCGTTGCGGTAATCTCGTCAAACACTCGAACCCGCACGGGGTTTGCCTCCTTCGGCTCCTCAGAATGAAACTTGCCGGAAACGTTTAAACCCTTCCACGGGCGGAAGAAGCGCCAGCGTTCTATTACCGCTTTTCAATTGCGACGTATTCAAGGCCAGTGGGGCCGGTGTATTCGGCGAGCGGCCGGATCAGCTTGTTGTCGGCATACTGCTCCAGCACGTGTGCTGTCCAGCCAGAGATACGGCTGACGGCAAAAATCAGCGTGTAGAGGTCCACCGGAATCCCCAGGACGTAATATGATGACGCCGAGTAGAAATCGACGTTGGCGTTGATGCCCTTCTCGCGGATCATCAGGTCCTCAATGCGTTGTGACATTTCAAACCATTTCATCTGTCCGGTGCTGCGGCCCAGTTCTTCAGACATCTTTTGCAGGATGGTCGCGCGCGGGTCCCGTGTGCGGTAGACGCGATGGCCAAAGCCCATCACTTTTTCCCGGCGAGCCAGCTGCCCGCGGACGTAATCCTCCGCCTTGTACACGCTGCCAATCTCAAGCAGCATGCGCATCACGCGCTCGTTTGCGCCGCCATGCAGCGGACCCTTCAGGGCCCCAATGGCCGAGGTGATTGCGGAATGCATGTCCGACAAGGTTGAAGCTGTCACGCGGGCGGCAAAAGTGGAAGCGTTAAAACTGTGGTCGGCGTGCAGAATCAGGGCAATGTCAAACCACCGCGCGTCCTGCTCCTTGGGCTTCCCGCCGGTCAGCATATATAGGAAATTGGCGGCATGGCTGAGACTGGGATCGGGAGCAATCGGCGCCTTGCCATCGCGGATGCGCGCGTAGGCGGCCGTAACGGTCCCCATCTGCGCCGTCAGCCGAACCGCTTTGCGGCGGTTGGCTTCTTCAGACATGTCTTCCGATTCCGGGTCGTAAAGCGACAGCGCCGAGATGGCCGTCCGCAATGTCTCCATCGGGTGCTGGGCGGGCGGCAGGCTCTTCAGCAGATCAATGATCTGGGGGGCCACGGCGCGGTTTTCAGCAAACTGCTTTTTAAGGTCATCAAGTTCCGCACGGCTGGGAAGGCGGCCGTACCAGAGCAGATAAACCACCTCCTCAAAGGTGGAATTGGCGGCGAGGTCGCCGATTTCGTAGCCTCGATAAATAAGCCTACCTTGCTGCCCGTCGATCGAGCAGATTTCCGATGTAGCAATCACCACATTCTGCAGCCCAGCCTTCACTTCCGCCATCCGGACACGTCCTCTCTTATCTATGCAAGCCTCAAAAGCCGCTTAATTTTATTGCGCGCAAACATCATACAACGGCCCCTCGCCGCAAGACAAGAAAGCGCGCGCCCTTTACAGAAGCCGTGTTAAAACCTTCCATACGGCGCCAGCAGCCGGAGCGTGCATCCGAAGGAATCCCTTCCGGTTTGCATTCCCTGTTCCCGCCCGATATTCTGCTGTTAGCCCCGTCATGTTGAATTGAGGTGCTATGAACAGTGCGCATCTTCCGGTGGGAATGGCCCTGGTTGGCGGTACGGTCGGATTTCTTGGTTTGCAGTACTTCAGCAGGAAAAGGTTATGGCCTTTCCGCGCCTGGGGATGGATTGGCCTCGGGCTGCTTTGCCTTTTCGAAATATTGCTCATCTTCCGAGTCGGCTGGGTAACCACATTTTTCACTCCACTCTGCTGGACAGCATATCTGTTGCTGGCGGACGCCGCTGTTTGCAGCCTGAAAGGCCAGTCGCGGCTCTCCGATTCACCGCGCGGCTTCCTCCTTCTGGCGCTCGCATCCATCCCGCTCTGGCTGGTCTTTGAGGCTTACAACCTCCGGATGCAGAACTGGACGTACGTGGGGCTCCCGGCAAATCCCGTGCTGCGAACTTTCGGATACGGATGGTCATTCGCCACTATCTGGCCGGCTATCTTTGAGACAGCGGACCTGCTCCAGGCGCTCGGCCTGTTCAACCGGTCCATTCGTCCTCATCCACCCTTCAGCCGCCACTACCGGACGATTCTGGTCATCCTGGGAATTTTATTCCTCAGCGTCCCGGTGCTGGTGCCCTTGAAGACCGGACAATATCTTTTTGCGCTGGTGTGGGTGGGATTCGTGCTGCTGCTCGATCCGCTGAATTACGCCTGGGGCGGCCATTCGCTCCTGCGCGACTGGGAAAATGGCCAGTCCACCCTCTTCTGGAACCTCATCGCCGGCGGCCTTGTGTGTGGCGTCTTCTGGGAGTTCTGGAATTACTGGGCCACGGCGCGATGGCTCTACATCTTTCCCATTCTCCAAAACTGGAAGGTTTTTGAGATGCCGCTGCCCGGTTTTCTCGGGTTTCCGGCTTTTGCTGTAGAATGCTTCGTCATGTTTGAAACGGTCAAAATTCTCGGCAGGGCGTTCTTCCCTGCCCACCGGGGCGAGCGGGTGTCAGCGCCGTACTCCTCCGCGGCAGGGTCAAGATAACGTCATGAGCAAACGGCCGTCCTTCGTCAAAGTGGCAACGGTCCCGGAGATCCCGCCTGGCGCCATTCGTCACATCATAGTCCATGATAAGCCCATGGCGCTCTGCAACGTGGATGGGCGTTTCTATGCTGTGAACGCCGTTTGTCCCCACATGGGAGGGCCGCTGGCGAGCGGCCGCCTCACAGGATGCGTCATCACCTGCCCGTGGCATGGCTGGACCTTTGATGTGCGCACGGGGCAGCCTGACCATCCCGGCGGGCACTCCGTTTCCACTTATGAAGTTCGCGTAGAGGGCCAGGACATCCTGGTGGGCTGGCTCCAGCGGCCCGGCCAATCGAGTTTCAAATCATAGAAAAGGTTCTTTGCATGTTATTCCAGCCGCAGCGAGCAACATGCTTTGCGTTCAACCGCGCATTACGTACCGGGTCTTTTCTGATTCTGCTCGTCGCGATGTTTGCAGGGGCTGTAAACGCTTGCGCCGCGGCGCGCCCTCAAACATCTGAGGCCGACCAGATCAAGGTGGCACAACGGGGGCTCGACCTGCTCATGAACGGCGATCCCGATGCCGCCATCAGCGTCTTCCAGCAGATCGAAAAGAGCGATCCCGACTCCGCGCTGGGATATCTGATGGAAGCCGACGCCCTGTGGTGGAAGATCTATTTCACTACTGGCAATCTGATCGATCCCCACGTCTTTGAGGCTGGCTCCAATTCCACTTCACCCTACGATTCGCGATTCAATCAACTTGTGGATACGGCCATTGCCAAGGCGCGCGCAAACCGCAAAGCCAACCGCGATGTTGCAAGAAGCTATCTCTATGAAGGGATGGCCTATGGGCTCCGCGGCAGGCTTGCGGCCATGCGTGACAGCAACATGGCTGCGGCACGCGCCGCCAAACAGATGCGCTCACTGCTGCTCACCGCGCTCCAGCACGACAAAAACTTGCGTGATGCCTACGCCGGCCTGGGGCTCTACGATTACTTTGTGGATACCCTGCCCACCATCGTCAAGCTGCTGCGCTGGATCATCGGCTTGCCGGGCGGAAGCCGGACACGCGGCCTGCAGGAGATTGAGTACGCCGCGAAGTACGGCGAACTGACGCGCGGTGAAGCCCTCTACTACTTGGCCAAGGATTATTCCCGCAGCAGCGAGAACCAGTTTGCCAAGTCGCTCGAACTCGTCAAGGAACTGCGCAGCCAGTATCCTCGCAACGGCTTGTGGACGCTGATGGTGGGAAGCCTGGAAATCCGCATGGGCCATGCCGAACAAGGCGAGGCGCTTTACCGCGATGTTCTGAACGAGGAACGCGGCAAGGAAACCGTCACCGGGAAAGCCCTCTACAAGGCCGCACTGAAGGCCCTCAAGCTGCGGCACCCCGGCGAACAATTCAAATGACTTGAAGAAGTTCTTC
>JBJKQZ010000594.1:0-3942 GCA_046704865.1 Terriglobia bacterium | reverse complement strand
ACATCGTCTATTCCGCCGGCTTTGTTGTTCACTTCGGCCTGTAGGCCTGGCACAGTTTTCCTCAGGCGCCCGCGGCCCGGCCCTATGGCATTCTGAGCCCATTCGACCTCCATTTGCGAACGACCCTGAACAAAGTGAAGGGGCTCAGGGTAAGCCTCGCGAGGAATCTATTTTTTTGTTCACGGTTGGCTCAGATCTGGTTTCCAGCCCTGCGGATTGCCGGCTGCCTCAGCTTGCCGCAAACATGCGCGGAGTCGCATTTTCTGAATGGAAAGTGCGGGCGGCTTTTTCCAGTTCCGAATCCATTTCCGCCGCCATCAGCAGGATGAAATTGGTGATGTAGACCCAGGTCATGAGGACAAAAAAGGTTCCCACTGCGCCGTAGGCGCCGGCTGTAGTGAAATGGTGTAGAAAGGCGTTAAAACCAATCGTCGCGGGCAGCCACACCACCACCACGAACAGGCTGCCGGGAGTTACCCATCGCCAGGGCCGCTGGGTGTTGGGCAACACATAATTTGCAAAGCATACGGCGAAATTCAGCAGCGCCAGCGGAATGGCCCATCGCAGCACGTGCCACAGCACCACATAGGCGAGGCCCAGTCCCGGCTGCCTTCCCACCCATCGCCCCGCCAGTCCTCCAAAGGTCAGCAACCCGAACGCCGTCAGGAACGTAAGCGCGAACACCAGCATCACGCCGAAGGCCGTGAGCCGCCTTTTCCAGAAGCTGCGCGTCTCCTTGGCGTTGTAGGCGGTGTTCAGGCCGTCCATCAGGCTGATGACGGCGCGCGTGGCAATCCAGATGGAACTGGCCAGGCCAAAGCTGAGCAGCCCGCCCCATTCCTGTGTCAGGTTGGTAACGGTTCTGAAGACGTAGGGTTGCACACTGTCCGGGAAATAATGCGTGATCCAGGTGAGAACGTGCGGCCAGGCGCCCGTGAACGGCAGGTAACCTACGATGGCCGCCAGCACAATAAAAAACGGGAACATGGCCATCAGAAAGAAGTAGGACATCTGGGCGGCAAGGTCCTCGCAGCAATCGCAGACAACGGACTTCCACACCCGCCGCAGCCACACTCGCACCGGCAGGTTGCTCTCC
This sequence comes from Terriglobia bacterium, assembly GCA_046704865.1. Taxonomy (GTDB): domain Bacteria; phylum Acidobacteriota; class Terriglobia; order UBA7540; family UBA7540; genus SCRD01. The sequence continues at coordinate 2,846 of JBJKQZ010000594.1, read as the reverse complement.
AGCCCAAACAGGCGCGTCCACCACCGACCGCGCTCGGTTTCGGACCCGTCATTGCTTGTTTGGGCGCCAGGCAAATTTCCCTCCCCTGGGGATGAGTTGATTCTTGCCGGGTATTGCACCTTAAACCTGATTCCGTTGCTTATCCGTGACCGCCGGAACCGGCTCCGTAATCCTACCTCTGCCCTTATTATACCTGCTCATCCAATGGGTCAATGGGCTTTGCGTTACTCGCGCGGGGTTCTTCCAGGGTGCAACTGGGCTCATCACACATCCGTGTGCCCATACTCACTGCGCCTTCCCGGGCCTGACTCTATCATGATTTGAATTTACTTCGGCTGCAGGTGTCCACTCATGAACCTGATCAGCATGAGGTCGATCTACCTGGCCCCGCGGGCATTGGGAATCGTGTACGCGCTGTTCATCAGCCTCTTCGCGCTGGACGCCTTCAACGCAAATCTCCCTCTCACAAGGCTGCTCATGGGCTTTGCCATTCACCTTGTTCCCACAGGCATCATCCTCATCGTTCTTGCGTTGGGCTGGAAATGGGAGTGGCTGGGGTCCGTGGGTTTCATCGCGTTGGGCTTGATATTTACGTTCCGATTTCCGCGGTCTGCCTTTCTCATTATCAGCGGACCAGCTTTTCTGGTTGGTCTCCTCTTTCTGGTAAGTTGGACCGTCCAGCGAAACTTGAGACCTTCAGCCTGATGCCACTCTTCTTGGTTTGCGCCCACGGCGCTGGCAAGCTTATTCCTTTAACGCAGGGGATGGTCAGCCTTTCTTCCGCACCACCCAGGTTGTCATTGAGCGTTGGTTCTGGACCACTGTGGTCTTCAGCGTCTCAAGCAGTTCGGCGCCCAGTCGCTCGCCAATCGCGGCCAGCATTGCAGCGTCCACCAGATACCGCACCGCGCCATCCGGCGACCGGTAGCGGCGTCCTTCAATCTGCTCGAACTCACTCTCCATGCCTATCGTCGATGCGATCCGGCAGAAGAAAATCCCGCCGGGCTTGAGCACGCGCCAGCTTCCCTGCAGCATTCGTTCAAACGGCGCGTCGTCGCGCGCCAGGTGGAGCACCGTGTTGCTGATCACCACGTCCGCGCACTCATCGTCAAATGACATCCGTTCCACGGCTTCCGCGCGGAAATTGGTTTCCGGAAGTGAGGGCGCCAGCTCCCGGGCCAACGCGCGGACGTTCTCTACGGCCTGCGGGTCAGCGTCCGCGGCGTAAACCTCGTATCCTTCCCGCAGCAGGTAGACCAGGTTCCGGCCATAACCACACCCGGCATCAAGGATGGTCATTCCGGGCGCGATACGGCCTTTCAACAGCTGGTCGAAAAGGTAGATATCGATCTGGCCAAATTGTTCCTGCAATGTGAGTTTTGACATTCCAGTGAGCGTAGCCGCGCTGGCGCAGTAGTGTCAAGTCGCGCCCCCAAAAAGCTCCGGAGGCTGCGTCATCACCGGAGGCTCGCGCTGTGGACTCCGAGCGATCTGTCGTGGCGCGCCTTGTCCCGCCCCGGTCACAGACCCGGGTGATGGCGCACACAGACTAAAGACGCATTGAGCGCTGTAATGGGTGATAGCTCTCAAATTCTGGGAAGTGGACAGAGTGGAGGTCGAGGGGCAGCGCCACGCGCGACCGGTCCTCCGCGGAAGTTGCCGTATTTCAGCGCTCGCTTTACCAGAGCCTCTTTCTTAAGCCCACTCGGGAATTTCACGCACTGGAACGTTTTAGCCGATTGTCGACAAATCTAAAATCTGGCTCCAAGCATGGTTGGAGCAGAAATGGATCGGGTCTCAACATCAGCCACATGGCTCGATGCCTGCGGCGCCCGGTTCGTACCCTATTGAAAGCGATGCGCGGCCCGGCCCGCGCCGCTCTCCGAAGAAGGAGGAAAACATGGCCAATGGAAATGTGGTGGCGACGGCAACTGCAGGGAGCAAAGTAACCGAATACACCGTCTATCCAGCAGGCGACACCACCATCTATGCAGCGGGAGAAACTCCCGACCGCCACAACGTCAACTTTGCAATCGACGGGGTGGCAGACGGCGGGACCGTGGTGCTTAAGCGGCACCGAATAAACGATGACCCGCACATTGTTACAGCCTTCAATTTCGGCGGTGATGATCAGGAGATGCGAATCTTTGTGACAAAGAACGTGACCATCCGTGGAGATGAAAACCCGATGCCCGAATGGAACGATCCCCAGGGTTGGAGTGCGGGCGTAGCGGACAATGGAGGTACCACGATCACTGGCGGCCGTTCTATCTTTGTCATCGGGCTGGATCCTGTCACCGCTGCCCTGAAGCCGATAAGCGTCAAAATCAGGGACATCCGGTTCAAAAAGTTTTATCGCTCCGCCATCCGGACCTTTGCGAGCAAGAACCAAAACGAGATCAGCGGGTGTTCTTTTGTTGAGTATCAGGTGGGCCAAGTGGGCGATCCGCCGGGTGCCTTCCCCTTTGTGGTTGACAGCGCCGGCGCTCCCGTTCTCGACATTGCAGGCAACCCCGTGATCGACCCTGCAACAGGCGAAGCGAAAGAAACTGACCCTGCGCCGGACATTCTGACGGGAAATCTGAAGATCTCACGCAACTTTATCGGAACCCCGCCCACAGCCGCTCAACCTGCCGGAATGAACAATCTGGTACATGTCTCAAACTGCAACCTGATTTTTGAGTTCTCGAACAACCGAATAACAGACATGTACTGGGTGGGCATCGCCGTGTACGCGAATAAGGGTAAGACCACAATCTCCGGAAACCACATTAGAAAGAACCGAAGTTTTTTCCTGGAAGGCGCCGGAATATCCGTGGGAACCAGGCCGCTCTTCAAACCTACGT
>JBJKQZ010000593.1:0-2700 GCA_046704865.1 Terriglobia bacterium | reverse complement strand
CCACAAAATCGCTGTCTTGACGCCTCCCCACAAAAACTGTGGTCGAAGTCACATTCATCCGCCGCCAGTTCCACAATAGCTGCACGGAACCCGAATGCCGGGGACGCCGCAGGAGCCATCGTCCGGCCTCGAGTGCCGGCGTGGATGGATTGCCGCTCTCGATCACTCTGGAGTCGAGATACGTGTAGCTGCCAATCGCTCGCAATCCCCGGACAGGCGCAATTTCCAGCGAAACCTCCGTACCTTTCGCGCTGGCGCGGCCGATGTTGAAATACGTGCCGCTGAAAGTCTGGAAATTGGTGGTCTCAAAAGCGATCTGGTCACGAAAAAGGTTGTCAAAACCGTCCAACTCCAGCCTTCCGCGGCCCTCCCAGAACTGCTGTTCCACGCCGTAGTCCAGTGTCCGGGTGCGTTCCGGCGCCAGGTTCGGATTCCCCACAAAATAGGGACTGTTGGCATAGGACTCCAGGAAACTCGGTTCCTTGACACCCAAGCCAAAATTGAACTTCAGCGTAGTTGCCCCAAAAAAGCCGCTGCCGCTTCGCACCTGATACGCCAGTGAACTTCGGGGAACAACCACCGTGCCAAAACTGCCATTGTCGTCGATTCGAACCCCGTTGCCCAGTGAAAGTCGTCCCAGCAGCACCTGATCCTGAAAAGAATATCCGAAGTTATTGCGGAGCGCACGGGTTGCAGGGTCCTGGGCAAACCGGTCTACCAGAAATCCATGTTCGCCGTCCCAGTCAAACGCAAAGGTATCCACGTGCTGGCCGTATTTTCCGCCGAACGGCGAACCCTCCCAGTTGGTCTGGTAGCTCACGTGGTCGCGCCATTCGTCGTCGAGATAATTCGTCGCGTAATCGTAGTACTGATACGCAGCCGTGCGGCCGGCATAAGAAGGCGTAAACGGAGCATTCTGGCCCAGATCGCGCGAGATCTGGCGCGATCTGGAATAGGTGTACGTGAGCTGCTGGTCCCAGGAGGAAGTGATCCGGTTATGGATGGAAAATGCTGCGTATCCGGTGCGCGAAAGGAACGACGCATCCGTAATAGGCGGCCCGAAGGCGGTCTGGCCTGGTGTTCCAGCAAGACCAAAGTTGCCCATCATAATTGCCCGCAGCGTGGTTGCCTTTCCCAGCTTCAGCCCCAGGTTTGCAGAAAGCGTGGTGACGTGGAAAAAGTCGTTAGGTATCTGATTATCGGTGCTGAATCGGCCACCTTCCAGACTGTAATCAAAAGGGCCGGCCCCTCCCGTCACCGATCCGCGCCCCTGCCAGGTTGAATCTTTGCCGCCTTCTCCGCTGAAGGAAAAGTGCGGCTTCGTGGTTTCCGTGCTGCCCTGGCGCGTGAACAATTGGATCACGCTGGTCATGGCATCAGACCCGAACAATGCAGAATCCGCACTGCGGACCACTTCCACGCGGTCAAGATTGCTGGTAGTCAGCGTGCTGAAGTCAAATGCCCCGCCAGGCACGTTCATTGGAACACCGTCCAGCAGAACTTTGTTGTAGTCGCTGTCGCCGCCGCGCACAAACACGCTGGTTACGCCGCCCGGGGCCCCGTTGCGCACCACCGTGATTCCCGGAAGCGATTGCAGTAGAGTACTGACAAAAGGAGCGTTTTCGTCCACGATCTCCTTCCGCGTGATCACGCTGGTACTCGCCCCAACCTGGCTGGCGGCCGTCGCGGTCCTGGTGGCCGTCACCACCACCCGCTCGTGAACGGGAGCCAGAGGCATGACAAGGTGCAGATCTTCAGCTTCGTGTGAGGTTGCAGTGGTTTCGCCGAAGCCGGCCAGAGAAATCTTTATGGTATAGGTTCCGGACGCAAGGCCCCGAACACGAAATTGCCCGTGCTCATTGGTCACGGTTCGTGCAATTTCCCTGCCTTGCGCGCTGATGATGCGCACGGAGGCGCCGGGCACTTCAGCTCCTGCGGGATCCAGAACAGTTCCCCGAAGGGTCGCAGCACTTCCGGCAACAGGATTCATCAGGAACGACAACAGGAAAAGAATCAACGGCCACTGATAATGGCCTGCTTTCATAGTTCCATCCTTTCTGCCCGCATTTGCAACGGGCTTTCCGGACGGAAGGACACGCGAAGAAACAGCCTGAAAAACAAAAACCTCCCAATTCCTCAATACGGAACCGGAAGGCTTAGGCAATTCTCCCTCAGTCCTCTTTCCGTCGAAGAGTTATTCTGAGCAACCGTTCCTGAGGCAGGCTTCCTGACTTTCGGGTCGTCGCGGAACCTTCTGCCTTCCCATCCCGTACTTCAGGGGCAGTGGCTTTCAAAATCGAAGATCCAGCTCGCCGATTACAGTGGCGGGACCGCGGCCGATTTTCACGGCCTTTCCTTTTATCCCCGCGCAAACGGGGCACCACAGGAACACAAAATATCAAAGAACAGCTAACGGGAGTCAAACAAGCATCCGGGAATGCCGGACGTCAACAGGATTTGCCGAATTGGTAGCAACTCAGTTTGGTGCGGCGCCGACCTGCAGGTCGGCATTTGGGTGTTCTGCCAGGCTGAAGCCCGGCGCTACAACACCAGGGCGCCATTATTCCCCTCAGTGCACTCGAGAGAAATGCTCATGCACGATCTGCCACTTGCCGCCCTTCAACACAAACACGTGGCTGCCGCGGCCGTGGACGGTGTGGCGTGGACGACCCGCGCCCAATTCCACGTTCCAGGCAAACG
>JBJKQZ010000592.1:0-9237 GCA_046704865.1 Terriglobia bacterium | reverse complement strand
GGTTCAAGCTAAACAAATTCAACTCTTTATCAGGATGGAACGGTAACAGATTTTAGGCTGGAAACGCTGTTTTGAAGCAAATCTCATTGACCATTAAGCCAGCAGGAGTTGGCGCTTTGAATCTTTAAGGCAGCGGCGAAACTCCCGGCAGATCTCGCTGCGTTCTGCCGGAGAAAGCGCGGCCAAAGCTTCTGCGGGAGCGGGATACCGGTCGGCGAGATGATATTTGCCGCTCAGGAGAACAGTAACTGCAATGAGTCCCAGGATTTCTTCGTCACGGGGTTCGCGGCCTGAAAAGTACGCAGCAAATCCCTCGGGGTCACGGGAAGAACGCTTCACAAGCAGCCGCGCCTGCCGAATGAAATAATCTTTGACTCTTTTGTCCGCCATGACAACTCTGGAAATCCCGATGCTTCAAAAATCTGGCGCCCGTCTCAATCCGGAATCCAAAATTGGGATGGGCAAAAGCTGCATTTGTCAGGAATCTGATTGTGATTAACCTCTATTAAAGCGGCCCGGGCGCTATCTAAGTCCGCAGTGTGGAATCCACGCCAGACTGGTTGTGCCCCTCACCTTCAGCATGTCAAGCGTTCAGTTTTCAGAGCCAGGTCTCGCAGGAATCCTTCTTCACCCAGTTCAGCCTTGAGTCTTCCACAGGTGGGGCAGACCAGGATAATGCTGGCTACACGCTCGCCTTCAATGCGCTTAACGTCCCAGCCAGTGCTGATGGCCTCTTCCTCTTCAGGAAGTTTGCGGTCGCAATACCAGCAGTACCCTTCTCCTGTGGTGCAAATTGCCCGCAAAGCCTCGTGAACATCCATAGAACCTCCGAAAATAGGAAAGGGCTGCTTCGCTCCCGAAGCAGCCCTCCATTTCAACTTACCTGGGTTCGAATCGAAAATAATTTCAAAGGTTGCCTGTACTCCAAAACTCAGGATGATGTCATTTCCTGAACCAGACCGTCACTCGTCCTCCCCCCAAAACAGAGAAAGTTGCGTCCCACTTATTAGTGTTTCAGCCACTTGCCAAGCTCTGAGACCTTAACCGCCAGCCTGTAATGGTTTCCCGAATCATGCACGAGAAGGCCTTTGGATTGAAGCTCCTCAAAACCCTGCATATACGCAGCTGTTACAGCGGGATTTCTATGATCAAGGAAGTGGTGAGATCCGGAGGCAACCCACCTATTTTCGCTCGCACTCCGCAGGATAAAAACTTCGCCGCGGCTCCTTGCCGCATCAAGAATTTCTCTTGCCTGCAGAGACAGACCCTTCGACGACCCACTTAACGTGTGTGGCATTTTTCCTCCGTCAATACCCAGACGAACCGCCCCACATTGCAATCGTGCGCATGCGCAACCTTAAAACAGCTAAGCTACACCGTCCACATCCGTCACCCTCGGCTGTGGTGCCGCTCGTTTTCCGCGCCAGCTGTCGCTACAAACGCGACGACTTTTATTGGTTCCCGACTCCCGCGCCCAGCAGGGACCCTGACGCGGACTCTCACTTCCTCTATATAACGACGCAACCTCCTTTGTCAACAATCTTTTAGCTTCGTTGGCAATCTGATCAATTGCCGCGCAAATATCGTTATTCAATTCCTCTCAAACTCCACTTAGTTGCCATTCGGCACTGCGGGGTTGCTGCGCGTTCCTTTATTAGAGGTCTTGCCTCGCGCTTTCCGGGTTTCAGTCCCGATGTTGGCTTCAATCCATCCATAGAGGCATTTCTTTACACCGTTGTAACCTGAGGTCTGGTCGTCAACAAGGAGAGGAACGGGAACCCTCAAGGGAGGCATCCGTCCGGGCCTTTCCGTCTTTAAATAAGCAATCAGTTCCTCACCTTTCTTCCTGGAGGAAACCTGGACATGCTCAGGTCCACTTAACCGGGCATTGTGCACAACTGGATCGACTTCCATCAGATACCGGAGATAACCCAGAAACCGTGCGGTCAGATTGGCCCGGTTGATATCAGCCATTTACACCTCTCATGAACATCCGCTGGTTGATCCACAGTTCATGCAGCGGTAGCAGGCGCCATTGCGTACCATGATCGCCCCACAGTCTGCGCAGGAAGGCGCATCGTCATCCGTAGATTCTACGCCGGCCAGCCCCGGCTGGCCGGCGCCGGCGGCAGTGGAGGATCCTGCCACAGCACGGGAAAACTGTTGGGCCAGATCGGCGGCCTTCGTGGTCTCTTTGCCGTTCATGGTCTCAATACTGGCGTTTTCCCGCGGCTGCGCGTCCCTGGGCAGGAACTTCCAGGCCAACCACCGGAAAATGTAATCCATTACTGATTTGGCATAACGGATTTCCGGATGCGGAGTCCAGCCACTGGGCTCAAACCGGGTATGGCTGAACTTGTCACACAGGACTTTGAGCGGCACGCCATACTGGAGCGCAAGCGAAACCGCCGTGGCAAAGGAATCCATCAGACCTGAAACCGTTGAGCCTTCTTTTGCCATGGTGATAAAGATCTCGCCCGGCTGGCCGTTTTCATACAATCCCACGGTCAGGTAGCCTTCGTGGCCACCCACGGAAAACTTGTGCGTGATTGCACGGCGCTCATCGGAAAGCTTGTGCCGGAAAGGCTTGCCTTCAACGGACACAGCAGCCACTTCGTCCACTTCTTCAGCGCCCGCCTCCGACTTGTGAGCCTTTTCCTTCTTCGCATCGGAAGTATTCAACGGCTGGCTTCGCTTGGAGCCATTGCGATAAACAGCGATGGCCTTCAATCCCAGCCGCCAAGCTTCGATATAAGCTTTCTCGATTTCTTCGACCGTAGCCTCTTCCGGCAGATTGACAGTTTTCGAGATGGCGCCGGAAATAAACGGCTGGACAGCCGCCATCTTGCGAACGTGCCCCATATAATGGATGGATCGTTTGCCCTTTGCGGGTTTCAGTGAGCAGTCAAACACGGCCAGTTCCTCGGGCTTCAGGTGCGGGGCGCCCTCAATGGTGCCGTTCTGGTCGATGTAATTTACGATTTCCGCCGCCTGTTGCTCAGTGTATCCAAGCTTCAGAAGGGCCATCGGCACAATGTTATTAACGATCTTGATGAGACCGCCGCCAACCAGCTTCTTGTATTTCACCAGGGCCAGATCAGGTTCAACACCGGTGGTATCGCAGTCCATCATGAAGCCGATCGTCCCCGTGGGGGCCAGCACCGTAACCTGTGCGTTGCGGTATCCGTACCGGACGCCGCTGGCCATGCACTCGTCCCAAACCTCGTGGCAGCTCTCCATCATGCGCTCCGGAACGTTCCGGGCGTTGATATCCCCGAGCGCATTTCGATGCATGGAGATGACTTCCAGGAAGGAATCACGGTTGTCTGAATAACCCGGGCAGGGTCCGATTTCTCCTGCAATTCGCGAAGAGGTCAAATAGGCCTGGCCATGCATCAACGCCGTGATAGCTGCGGCAAAATCCCGCCCTTCATCGGAATCATACGGCAAGCCATTCGCCATGAGCAGCGCGCCCAGGTTGGCATAGCCCAATCCGAGAGGCCGAAAGTTGTGAGAATTCTCAGCGATTCTTTCGGTCGGGTAGCTCGCGTTGTCGACCAGAATTTCCTGCGCTGTGATTAACACTTCCACCGCGTGCTGGAAGGCGTCAACGTCAAACTTTAAGTCCGGCGCCACAAATTTCATCAGATTCAATGAAGCCAGATTGCAGGCCGAGTCATCGAGGAACATATATTCGCTGCAGGGATTTGACGCGTTGATGCGCCCCGTGGTCTTTGACGTGTGCCACTTGTTGACGGTGGTGTCGAACTGCATGCCGGGATCACCGCACTGCCAGGCGGACTCAGCGATCTTGCGCATCAGATCGCGCGCCCGAAAGGACGCAATCGGCTCGCCCGAAGTGATCCTCCGAGTCACCCAGTCCTTGTCTTCAACAACCGCCTCCATGAATTCGTCCGTGGCGCGCACGCTGTTGTTGGCATTCTGGAAGAAGATGGAGCTGTAGGCTTCACCGTCAATTGCCGGGTCGTAGCCGGCATCCACCAGCGCCCACGCTTTGCGCTCCTCTTTGGCCTTGCACTCAATGAAATCAACAATATCAGGATGATCGGCATTCAGGATGACCATCTTGGCCGCGCGGCGCGTCTTGCCACCGGATTTAATAACCCCCGCAAAGGCGTCATATCCCTTCATGAACGAAAGAGGGCCCGAGGCCACGCCGCCGCCCGAAAGCGTCTCGACTGAGGACCGGAGTGGCGAGAGGTTCGTCCCTGTGCCTGAACCCCATTTGAAGAGCATCCCTTCAGTTTTAGCCAGTGTCAGGATGCTATCTAGATTATCTTGGACGGAGTTGATGAAGCAGGCAGACACCTGGGGATGACGGTAGGCCTCGGATTCCTTTTTCACGCTGCTGGTGGCTGCGTCCCAATACCATCCAGTTCCCTTGGAACTTCGCTGATACTTGTGCCAGAGCCCGCAGTTAAACCAGACAGGAGAATTGAACGCCGCCTTCTGACGAACCAGCAGGTGCGTCAGTTCATCATGAAAAGCATCCGCGTCAGCCTCGGTCCCGAAGTAGCCACCCTCGCTGCCCCACTCCGTGATCGTGTCCGCCACGCGGCTGATCAACTGCCGGGCACTCGTCTCGCGCTCGGGAGTTCCCGGCTTGCCATGGAAATATTTCGAAGCCACAATATTGGTGGCCGTCATCGACCAGTCCTTGGGGACCTCGACGTTGCGCTGTTCAAAAATCGTCTCGCCCTTCTCGTTCTGAATGGACGCAGTACGAACTTCCCAATCAATCTCGTCGAACGGGTGAATGCCTTCTGTGCTGAAAAGCCTCTTCACCTTGACACCAGCTTGCCTGGGATTTTTTGAAGCTGTCATGTTTTGAGCTTCCATTGAAAAAGTGTCACGATCCGGCATGAGAGCCTCCGATTTGGTCTAAGTACTACAAATTTAAATTTTTAATTTCGGCCGGGCCAGTGTTCCCAATTGCAGCTTCAGGTGGAGCGAAGAAACCCAGGCACCGCTTGATGCCAAGGTCTTGTTTCCGCAAGGTTCGCTGTGTCTCATTGGCAACATCATATTTGACCAGCAAATTAAGGCACTTCGCGGAATGTACCGCTCCAGAAGGGGCCATGTCAAGAGTAAACTACAAAAGGTAGGGGTTTTTAATTTTCAGCTACAATATCTTGTGCAACCAGCCGTTCCAAGAATGCCCCTCTGCCCGCGCAATAACGGGCCCAACCGGCAATTTCTTCCTCAATTTCAGGATATCCCGCGGCGGGCCCAAGCGCAAGAAATACACCAGTGGATGGGACAAAAAAGAGGGGTCTTTCCCATGATCTACAGGAAAGACTCCCCCTTGTTCGGATAAGGTAAGTTGAATGCAGTGATACAAGTTCAGCTTGGCAGCTGGACTTTCAGGTTCGACCGGGTGAGGGACTGAACGAGTTCCGCTTCTATTGTCTCTCGCGTGATGCCCCGGGCAACGGCAATTTCATCGACCAGCAATTGCCAGGAGCGGTCGAACATTTTCTTTTCGCGGAATGAAAGAGATTTTCCCTGGCTCAAAACAAGCAGGCTTTTGAAGACTTCAGCCACCTGCTGCAATGAGCCGCTTCGCATCTTCTCGGAGTTCTCCTTGAAGCGTCCCTTCCAGTCCTGCTGAGTTTTGCACTGGCCCTTGCGGAGAAACTCCAGAATCGTCTCAACATCTTTCCCACGGACGACTTTCCGCAAGCCCACGTTATCAACATTGCTGATCGGCACCATTACTCGAAGACTGCTGGAATTCAGTTTTAACAGGTAGAACATCTCGGGCTGGCCGGTCAGGTTTCGTGTTGATATTTGCTCAATAATCCCCACTCCCTGATTGGGATAGACTACTTTTTCGCCTATTTGGAATGCCATATCAAGATGACCTCGTTTTGGTGCAGGTATGCACCTTGTAGCTTAGTTCTTAAGGAGGTCGAAGTCAAGCGGATGTCCCCATCGTGCATTAATGCCGGGATGAAAAGCTCTTTTCATAGCTTGATTTGAAGATCCAATTTCGGGCGCGGCGCCGATCGAGTTACTGGGATCTTACTGCCTTTGTGGCGCTGGACGAGCCGGAGCTTCTGACGGCAACGGCGGGGTGCCTGGTCTTGTCATTGTTCCACCCCTGTTATGTTGCATCCGTCCCTGGCCCCAACCTCGGTCACGATAGCGTTCCCCAATAAACTGGCGAACTCTTTCCTGCTGCTCTGGTGAGTGCAACGCCTTAGCTTTCAGCAGGGCCTGGACGTTGTTCCTCATCATCTGGCCCCGCAACTCTGAAATCTCCTGCACCTTCTTCATCACTGCAGCCTGATCCGGTTTATCTGCCTGCAGCAACTGGCGAAGGTCAATGCCGTCCACCTGCATCTGTGCACGCGTCTGGATATTCGCTTTTTCAACATTCGTAACAATCTCGCGCAATTGCCCGACTTGATCGTTTGTAAGGTTGACAGCGGACTGGAATTGAACGTTGTCCAGCAAGGCCAGAATCCGCTGGCTCATCGATCGGCCATGATTCCCCCGGAAGCCACGGCCCCAACCGGGTCCCCAGGACTGCTGCGCCGCAAATGCCAACCCGGCCATCGCCAAGACGACAACAGCCGCCATTGCGACCCTCTTCTTCATTTCAACCTCCTCTCTGCTCTTACTATTTTCGACGCTCCGGCCACTGCCTGAGTTACCCTTCGGGCTCGTAAGGAGTGTGCCTTCATGTATATTAGATTCGGTAAGAAACTATAGGCCCGGCTCGGACTCTCTCTGGCGCTCCATGGATTCCCGTAACCAGCAGTTGCAGCAGAAAACTGATCCCGGCATGAAAGCTTCTGAGCGGATCATGATGTTCCGCTCTCTCTACCACAGGGACTTCTCAATCTTCTGGGCCGGCAACTTCCTCTCCAATATTGGAACCTGGATGCAGTACGTTGCACTCGGATGGGTCATCCTGATAGTTTCCAACTCGCCCTTCCTGCTGGGGCTGAACGGATTTCTGGCCCAGATTCCCTCCCTGGTCTTTGCCCTGCCCGGCGGGGCCATTGCTGACCGGCTGAACCGCCGCAAACTCATGCTGATCACGCAGACTTCAATGATGTTGCTGGCTTTGCTGCTGGCCGTGCTAACGTCCATCCGCCAGATTACAATTACCGAAATTCTGGTTATCAGCTTCCTTACCGGGATTGCGTCTGCCTTGAATTATCCGGCCTATCAGGCCCTGATTCCCGACCTGATTCCCCGCGATGACCTGATGAACGGCATCGCGCTCAACTCCGCGCAATTCAACATGTCGCGAGCGATCGGTCCCACCGTGGCAGGGCTGGCGCTGGGAGCGCTGGGCGCGGCTACCTGCTTCTATTTGAATTCCATCAGCTTTCTGGCATTGATCATCGCGCTGCTGATGATCACCATTCCGCCGGTGCATAACGAGAAAAGTCCGCGCTTCTGGGAATCGATGATGGAAGGGCTGCGGTATCTGAATGAGCGTCGGGTGCTGATCGTCCTTCTCACGGTGCCGGCTTTTCTCAGCCTGCTGGGGCTGCCGTTCATTGTTCTGATGCCGGCCGTGGCACGGAACCTGATTGGTGTTGGCGCCTCCGGCCTGGGCTTCCTGATGGGTGGCGCTGGACTGGGAGCCGTGGCCGCAGCGTTGTTCATCGCAGCCCGGGGCACGGCTGAACACCGTGGACGGATGATTCTTACGAGCGCGACGCTGTTTTCAGTAGCCCTGATTTTCCTGTCGCAAGCTCACACGTTCTGGGGAGCGTTTCTTTTGCTTGCGGTGATGGGAGGAACCATTGTGGGTACCCTGACGCTGGCAAACACCACGCTCCAGATGACCACTCCACCGGAACTGCGCGGCAGGGTGATGGCCATGTACTACGTGGCGATGACGGGATTAATGCCTTTTGGGAGTTTGCAGGCGGGCGCGGTTGCACAGGCGATCGGCACCCGCTTTGCGCTGGGGTTTGGAGGGGCCATCTGCCTGATTTACTTTCTGATTCTGCAGGTATCCCTGAACCGGCTGCGAAAAGGAGGACCCCTTTCAGCCTACGCCGAAACCAAACACTGAAGACACCCTGCACTGCGAAGAGCGGTTCCCGTCAAGGCGAATTACCTGGAAGCCTGAAGGCCCTGATCAATCAATTGGTAGATCCGGTCTGGTACCAGGCCTACCTCCGGCGTGCCGTTAATAAAGAGCGTGGGCGTGCTCATGATGCCCAGTTTCTGCCCTTCATGCATGTCGGCCTCAATGCGCGGAAGCGAGGCCTTGGAATCAATGCACGTGGCGAGCTTCAACTGGTTCACTCCGACGCGCTGCCCAAAATCCACAAGCAACTGCCGGACGTTGGCGGCGTTGATCATTCCCTGGCTTTCAAAAACGATGGAGCGGTAATGGAAGTAATCAGAGGGGTTCAGCTGATAAACGCACTCATTGGCGATGGCTGCCTGCAGGGCCCAGTCGTGGATCGTGACCAGCGGAAACTCCTTGAAGATGATCCGGATCTTGTTGCCGTATTTGGGAATCAGCTTGGTTTCTATAAACTGTTGCATCGCGGCGCAGGTAGGACACTCGAGGTCTGCAAACTCAACAATCGTTACTGGCGCGTTCGCTGGACCATATGTCGGCTGATTGTCCAGGTTGATCGTCTGCTGCACTTCTTTTCTGGGATCGGAATTCAGATTGAAGATGCTCCCGATCACCGTGTAGCGCCCGTCTTTGGTGATGAAAGCCGGTGTTGAGGACTTCTTTACCCCATCCTGACCTGAAATAACGGCCTGATAAAAATCGGCATACTCGGATTCATGGAAAGGGCCGACCGACAACTTGACTGCCGGAGGAACTTTGAATTTGGTCCGCACAAAATCAACAATTTTCTGGTCCGTCACCGAAGAATTCGCATTGATATCACGCTGCGCCGTAGGTGAAGCGACAAAGACATCGCCAATTATCATGTACCGCCCGTCTTTGGTGATCAGCGCAGGCTGGGCCGTTTTCTTCGCTCCCTCCTGCACAGAAATGGTGGTCTTATAAAAATCGCTGTATTCGGAGTCCTGGAACGGCTCAACGGTGAGCTTGGTGGTTTCAGGAATGCCAAACCTTTCCCGCACGTAATGGATAATTTTCTGGTCCGTAACAGAAGTGGTTGCTGCAACGGCCTGCTGCACCGGCTGCAAGGCAATCAGAGAGACCAGCAGGAAAGCCAGCACTCCTCCAATTGCAGTTATCTTGTTGTAATGCCTTTT